>NZ_JBVIGA010000019.1:0-56119 GCF_055571035.1 Streptomyces malachitofuscus
CAGCGCGCGGGCCAGCGCGGTGTGCACCTCGGCGGTGGCCCGCCCCAGGTCCCGCACCTCTGCGACCACCTCCCCCCCCCCCCCCCCCTCCCCCACCCCCCCCCCCCCCCCCCCCCTCCCCCCCCCCCCCCCCCCCCCCCCCCAGGACCGGTCGTTCGTGCTGCGGAGGGTCCACGGTGTGGAATGACCTGGTGAACACGAGTGAACAGGGCGCGGAGCGCCCCGAACGAGCCCGCCCCGTCCCCCACAGCCTGACCGGTGTCGGTCTCGCCGTCCTCGACCCCGCCGGCCGCGTCCTGCTCGGACTCGGACACGACGGGCGCTGGGAACTTCCGGGCGGCAAGGTGGACCCCGGGGAGGACTTCGAGACGGCGGCCGCGCGGGAACTGGCGGAGGAGACCGGGCTCTCGGTTCCCGCAACGGCCTTACGGGTGCTGGCCGTTGTCGTGGACGGGCTCCGGGGTCTGACCCGGGTCACGGCCGCGGCGGTCGCCGAGGGAGCGGCCGGCACGCCCGTGGTGACCGAACCGGACAAGATCGTGCGCTGGGAGTGGTTCGCGCGCGAGTCGGTGCCTACCGCACTGTTCGGCCCGTCCGCGTCGGTCCTGGACTGCCTGTGGCCCGAGGGGGAGCGCCGGGGCGCGGCCGACGTGCGTCACTACCGGATCGGCGACGACGTCGCGAGGCGTTCGGGCCGGACCTCCGGCTCGGCACGCGACACCGGGTCCGCCCCTGGCAGGTCCTGATGGGCGACCCGGCGGCGGCCATGTCCCCGGGCACGACGCCGCCGGTGCATTACGATGCGAGCGTTGCCGCCCCACCCCCGCCGGGGGCCCTCCAACTGACCTATGTGCAAAGGGAGTTGATTCGGCCTCCGGGAAGGCTGCGGGTGCGCTTCCCGGTTCCCCCACATCAGGAAAGACGCGGATGCGAATCAAAGACGTGAGCATGATGCTCGCCGGTTCCACCCTGATCGTCACGTTGGCGGCCTCTCCGGCCCTCGCCGACGGCACCTCCCTGCCCGACCCCGACACCGCCGCCGTGAGCGCCGTGCACCGCACGGCCCTGGCCCAAGGTGCGCCGGGAGCCCTCACCCGGATCGACGAGGGCCACCTGAGCCGTCACGTCGCCACCGGGGAGGCCGACACGGCCGCCCACACGCGGATGGACACCGGCCGCCGGTTCCGCGTGGGCAGCGTCAGCAAGACCTTCACCGCGGTCGTGCTGCTGCAACTCGTCGCCGAGGGGCGCATCGAGCTCGACGCCCCGGCCAACCGCTATCTGCCCGAGCCGCTGCCGGACGACCGCATCACCGTGCGCCATCTGCTCAGCCACCGCAGCGGGCTGTACGACTACACCAACGACATGTTCCAGCACACGGTCCCGGGCTTCGAGGCGGTCCGCAACAAGGTCTTCAGCTACCAGGACCTGATCGACCTCTCCACGGCACGCCCGCTGAACAACGAGCCGGGGGCCGCGTACAGCTACTCCAACACCAATTTCGTGGTGCTGGGGCAGCTCATCGAGCACACCACCGGCACCCCCGTCGCCACGCACTACCGCGAGCGCATCTTCACGCCGCTGCGGCTGAGGAACACCTCGTACGTCCACCCGCGCACGTCGCTCTCCGGTTCGTACGCCCGTGGGTACCTCCGGCAGGACGACACCACGCTGCCGCTGGTCGACTCCACCGAGCAGACCGTCTCCTGGGCCCAGTCCGCGGGAGCGGTCATCTCCAACGGGAAAGACCTCAACCGCTTCTTCTCCGCACTGCTGTCCGGAAGGCTGCTGCCGGCCGAGCAGCTGCGGGACATGACCGCGATGGTCCCGGTCACCGCGGACGGAAAGCAGTCCTACGGGCTGGGCCTGCGGGGCCGCACCCTGTCCTGCGGGACCACCGTCTACGGCCACACCGGCACCGTCCAGGGGTACTACACCTACGCCTTCACCACCAGTGACGGCGCCCGCAGCATGACCTCCCTGGCCAACACGTCCAACAACGGAACGGTGAACGCCACCCTCGGCGGCACCCTGGAGGCCTCCTTCTGCGGCTCCGACGCGGCAGACGCCCGTCGCGCCGCCTCCGCCACCGCGGTCACCGAGGACATCGCCCCGCAGGTCGCCCGCGACTGACCCACCGTGCCCCGGCCGGACGCCCGTCCGGCCGGGGCCTACCGGATCCGCTCCCAGCCGCGGTGCGGGGCGCGGGTGCCGAGCCGGGCGTCACGGCTGCGGTAGACGATGTAGGGGCGGGTGAGGTAGCCCAGGGGTGCCGTGAGCATGTGGACGAGCCGGGTGAACGGCCAGGCGGCGAAGAGCAGCAGGGCACTCAGGGCATGCAGCTGGAAGAGGACCGGGATGCCGGTCATCAGGTCCGGGTCGGGCTGCAGGTAGAAGATCGAGCGGAACCAGGGGGAGATGGTCTCACGGTAGTTGTAGCCGCCGCCGACGAGGTTCGCCGCCACGGTCGCGGCCAGTCCCAGTCCGATGGTCACCGTCAGGGAAAGGTACATGGCCTTGTCGTTGACGGTGGTGGCCGAGAAGACCGGGCCCACGGTGCGCCGCCGGTAGATCAGGATGGCCAGTCCTCCGAGGGTGCAGATGCCCGCGGCGGTGCCGAGGGCGACAGCGACGACGTGATAGGTGTGCTCGCTGATGCCCGCTGCCTCCGTCCAGCTCTCGGGGACGAGCAGTCCGCCGATGTGCCCGAGCAGCACAAGCAGGATGCCGAGGTGGAACAGCGGGCTGCCGATGCGCAGCAGGCGGCGTTCGTAGAGCTGCGAGGAGCGGGTGGTCCAGCCGAACTTGTCGTAGCGGTAGCGCCAGATGTGTCCGAGGACGAACACGGCGAGACTGACGTAGGGCAGCACGACCCACAGCAGGATGCCGCCGGTGCCGGACTCCACCGCCAGGGTGAGGGGCTGCTGGGACGCGGTCATCGGGGGCCTCCGGCGGACGGGGTCGGCAGGTACTGCGGCGGCGCGTAGGGGTCGAGGCCCACCTGTTCCTCGGGCGGTCCCTCCGCGGCGAGCCGCGCGACCGCTTGGCGTTCGTCACCGGCGAGCGCGGGCAAGGTCGCGGAGACGGAGCTCAGCAGGTCGGCCCAGGGGGCGTGCTCGTCGTGGAGGGCGAGGCGCAGCAGTTCCAGGCCCGCGCGGTGCTCGGTGAGCAGACGCAGACCGGTCGCCGGGTCGGTGGCGGCGAATTCCAGGACGACGGCGAGGTGATCGGGCAGTTCGTCGTCGGTGAGCCGCCATCCGGCCCTGGCGTAGGTCTGCTTCAGCCGCACCAGGGCGAGGCCGCGCTTGCGGGTGTCGCCGTGGGCGTAGTACGTCAGGTACGGGCAGCAGCGTTTGCGGTGGTCGAAGGTGGCCACGTAGGCGGCGGCCAGGGTGTCGGTGCCGGTGCCCTCGGCGTGCGCGACAAAGCGCAGCAGGGGTTCGCGCACCTCGGCGGGCAACGCGGGGGCAGTCCGCCGGGCCAGGGACAGATGAGCGGGCAGTTCCTCGTCCGGGTAGCCCAGGAGCAGGGACTGGATCTGCCAGGCGTAGGTGTGCCAGGGCTGGACGCGGTGCGCGGGCCTGAGCCGGAGTTTGTTTCTCATGGCTTGGGTTCGACCTCCCCACCGCCGGCGGGGCGGTCCGGGCTGCCGCCGTGCCCGGGCGGGAAGAGGCCGGGTGGACTGCCCTTGCCGTCCCAGTTGAGGAGGTTGACGCGGGTGGCCTTGTCGTCCGGGGTCGCCGGGTGGTCCGAGAGCTGGCGGTCGCGCAGCGCACGGTAGTTCTCCACCGCGATGGGTGCCGCACCGCCGGACGTCTCGCCGAAGGGGCCGGAGCCCCCCATGCCGGGGCCGCCCTCGTAGTCGAGGCTGCACTCGGTGGCCAGTTCCTCGAGGCTGTGGGCCTGCTCGGCATGGGCGGTCGGGATGACGTACCGCTCGTCGTACTTGGCGAGGGCGAGCAGCCGGTACATGTCGTACATCTGCTCCTCGCCCATGCCGACGGCCTCGGGGATGGACGCGTCGGGTTCGCGGCCGAGGTTGATGTCGCGCATGTAGGCGCGCATGGCTGCGAGGCGGCGCAGTACCGCGTCCACGGGTACCGGGTCGCCGGCCGTGAACAGCTGGGCCAGGTAGTCGACGGGGATGCGCAGGGCGTCGACGGCGGCGAAGAGGTTCCCGTGGTCCTCGGCGTCCAGGCCGGTGTCACGTACCGCGTCGACGACCGGGGACAGCGGCGGGATGTACCAGACCATGGGCATGGTGCGGTACTCCGGGTGCAGGGGCAGCGCCACCTTGTACTTGTTGATCAGGGCGTGGATCGGGGAGCGCTGGGCGGCCTCGATCCAGTCCCTCGGGATGTCCGCCCTCTCCGCCGCGGCGATCACGTCGGGATCGTTCGGGTCGAGGAAGACCTTCCGCTGGGCCTCGTACAGGTCCGTGTCGTCGGGGGTGGAGGCGGCCTCCAGCACCTTGTCGGCGTCGTAGAGGACGAGCCCGATGTAGCGCAGCCGGCCGACACAGGTCTCGGAGCAGACGGTGGGCAGTCCGACCTCGACGCGCGGGAAGCAGAAGGTGCACTTCTCGGCCTTGCCGGTGCGGTGGTTGAAGTACACCTTCTTGTACGGGCATCCGGTCACGCACATCCGCCAGCCGCGGCACTTGTCCTGGTCGACCAGGACGATGCCGTCCTCTTCCCGCTTGTAGATGGCGCCGGAGGGGCAGGAGGCCGCGCAGGACGGGTTGAGGCAGTGCTCGCAGATGCGCGGCAGATAGAACATGAAGGTCTGCTCGAACTCGAGCTTGATCTTCTCCGAGACCTGGTTGAGCAGGACGTCCTTCTCGCCGTGCTCGGCGGATCCGCCGAGGTCGTCGTCCCAGTTCGCCGACCAGGAGATCTTCATGTCCTTGCCGGAGATGAGGGACTTGGGGCGGGCGACGGGGGTGTGCTCCTGCAGCGGAGCGTTGGTCAGGGTCTCGTAGTCGTACGTCCAGGGCTCGTAGTAGTCGTCCAGGGACGGCAGGACGGGGTTGGCGAAGATGGTGATCAGCTTCTTGAAGCGGCCGCCCGCCTTGAGCGCGAGCCGTCCCTTCTTGTTGAGCTCCCAGCCGCCGCGCCACTGTTCCTGGTCCTCGTAGCGCCGGGGGTAGCCCTGGCCGGGGCGGGTCTCGACGTTGTTGAACCACACGTACTCGACGCCGGTGCGGTTGGTCCACGCCTGCTTGCAGGTGACCGAGCAGGTGTGGCAGCCGATGCACTTGTCGAGGTTCATCACCATCGCCATCTGGGCCATGACGCGCATGTCAGTACTCCACCTCCTGGTTCGTACGGCGCCGGATGACGGTCACCTCGTCGCGCTGGTTGCCTGTCGGGCCGAGGTAGTTGAAGGCGTAGCTCAACTGGGCGTAGCCGCCGATGAGGTGGCTGGGTTTGATCAGCAGGCGGGTCAGGGAGTTGTGGATGCCGCCGCGCCGGCCGGTGGTCTCGGTGCGGGGGACGTCGATGAGCCGGTCCTGGGCGTGGTACATGTACACCGTGCCCTCGGGCATGCGGTGCGAGACGACCGCGCGGGCGGCGACGACGCCGTTGCGGTTGACGGCCTCGATCCAGTCGTTGTCCCGCACTCCCACCTTCTCCGCGTCCCGGGTGCTCATCCAGATGTGCGGGCCGCCCCGGGACAGCGACAGCATGAAGAGGTTGTCCTGGTATTCGGAGTGGATGGACCACTTGTTGTGCGGGGTCAGGTAGCGCACGGTGACACCCAGTTCGCCGACCTCCCCCAGGCTCGGCTCGCCGAACAGGGCGTCCATGTTCAACGGCGGCCGGTACACGGGCAGTTGCTCGCCCAGGGCGGTCATCCAGTCGTGGTCGAGGTAGAAGTGCTGGCGGCCGGTGAGCGTGTGCCAGGGCTTGGACCGCTCGACGTTGACGGTGAACGGCGAGTAGCGCCGTCCGCCGGTCTCCGAGCCGGACCACTCGGGCGAGGTGATGACCGGGACCGGGGCGGTCTGGGTGTCGGCGAAGGTGATCTGCTTGCCCTCGTGCTCGGCTGCCAGATCCGCGAGCCGGGTGCCGGTGCGGGCCTCCAGGGTGTGGAAGCCCTGGGTGGCGAGATGCCCGTTGGTGGTACCGGACAGGGCGAGGATCGCCTCGCACGCATGGGAGTCGCGGGCGATGGAGGGCCGTCCGTCGGCGGCTCCGCCGCGCACGGTGCCGTTCTTGTGCCGCAGGTACTCCAGTTCGCGGTCCACCTTGAAGGTGACGCCCTTGGTGGTGGCGCCGAGGGAGTCCAGCAGAGGGCCGAGGGCGCCCATCTTGTCGGCGATCGCGCCGTAGTCGCGTTCGACGGTGATCAGTTTCGGCATGGTGCGGCCGGGAACCGGCTCGCACTCCCCCGCCTTCCAGTCCCGCACGCGCCCGTGCGGGGTGGCCATCGCGTCGGGGGTGTCGTGCAGCAGGGGCGCGGCCACCAGATCCTTGCGCACGCCGAGGTGGCCTTCGGCCTGGCGGCTGAACTCCTTGGCCAGGGTGTGGAAGATGTCGAAGTCGGTACGGGTCTGCCAGGGCGGGGCGATCGCCGGGTTGAAGGAGTGCACGAAGGGGTGCATGTCCGTGCTGGACAGGTCGTACTTCTCGTACCAGGTCGCGGCAGGCAGCACGATGTCGGAGAAAACGGTGGTGCTGGTCATCCGGAAGTCGAGGGTGAGCAGCAGATCGAGCTTCCCCTCCGGGGCCTCCTCGCGCCACACCACGTCCCGGGGGCGGGCGTCGGGCGGTGCCTCGGTGGCGCGCACCGAGGAGTCGGTGCCCAGCAGGTGTTTGAGGAAGTACTCGTTGCCCTTGGCCGACGAGCCCAGCAGGTTGGCCCGCCAGACGGTGAGCACCCGGGGGAAGTTCTCCGGCGCGTCCGGGTCCTCGCCCGCGAATTTCAGCCGTCCCGCCTTGAGTTCGTCCACCACGTGGTCGGCGGCGGGGCGGCCCGCGGCGTCGGCCTCGTCGGCCAGGTCCAGGGGGTTGCGGTCGAAGGTCGGATACGACGGCATCCAGCCCATCCGTGCCGAGGCCGCGATCACGTCGGCCGTGGACTTCCCGGCGAACGTGCCGCCCGCACCGGCCGCCGCGAGCGTGTCCGCGGAGAAGGGGTCGTAGCGGAACTGGTCGCTGTGCAGATACCAGTAGGCGGTCTGGATCATCTGGCGGGCGGGACGGTTCCAGTCGGAGGCGGTGGCGATCGCGGAGTAGCCGGTGATCGGGCGGACCTTCTCCTGGCCGACGTAGTGCGCCCAGCCGCCGCCGTTGACACCCTGGCAGCCGGTCAGGGTGGTCAGGGTGAGAAACGCGCGGTAGATGGTGTCGGAGTGGAACCAGTGGTTGGTTCCCGCTCCCATGATGATCATCGAACGGCCTTGTGAGTCCTCCGCGTTGGCGGCGAACTCGCGGGCGATACGTGCCGCCCGGCCCGCGTCCACGCCCGTGATCGAGGCCTGCCAGGCCGGGGTGTACGGTTCGCTCGCGTCGTCGTAACCGGCGGGCCAGCTTCCGGGCAGCCCCTCGCGGGCCACGCCGTACTGGGCGAGCAGCAGGTCGTACACCGTGGTCACCGGCCGCCCGGCCACGCGGCGCACCGGAACCCCGCGGCGCAGCCGTGCGGCGGCCCCGTCCGGGGCGTCGAAGCGGGGCAGGCCGACGACGACGGCCGGCTCGTCGCCGCCCTCGGCGGACAACAGGGGCCGGATCCCACCGAGGTCGAGGTTCCACTTCCCGGCACCCGACTCGCCGAAGCGGTCGCCGAGGGTGCCGTTGGGCACCACGGGCAGCCCGGTGGCCTCGTCCAGCAGCACCGTCCGGAACTCGGCGTGTTCGGCACGCGCGTGCTCGCCGCCGAGGTCGGAGGCGGTGAGGAACTTCCCGGGGGTGTACGTGCCCGGCTCGTCCTCGCTCTCGTCGAGCGTGACCAGGAAGGGCAGATCGGTGAACCGCCGGACGTAGTCGGCGAAGTACGGGGTCTCGCGGTCGACGAAGAACTCCTTGAGGACCACGTGCCCCATGGCCATCGCCAGCGCGCCGTCCGTGCCGGGCTGTGCGGCCAGCCACTCGTCGGCGAACTTCACGTTGTCCGCGTAGTCCGGGGAGACCGCCACCACCTTCTGCCCGCGGTAGCGGGCCTCGGCCATCCAGTGGGCGTCCGGGGTGCGGGTCACCGGCAGATTGGAACCCCACATGATCAGATACCCGGCGTCCCACCAGTCCCCGGACTCCGGTACGTCGGTCTGGTCGCCGAACACCTGCGGCGAGGCGACGGGCAGGTCGGCGTACCAGTCGTAGAAGGAGAGCATCACCCCGCCGAGCAGGGAGTAGAAGCGGGCGCCGGCCGCGTGGGAGACCATCGACATGGCCGGGATCGGGGAGAACCCGGCCAACCGGTCCGGGCCGTATTCCTTGATGGTGTGCACATGGGCGGCGGCGGCCATCTCCGCCGCCTCCGCCCAGGTCGCCCGCACCAGACCGCCCTTGCCGCGGGCCCGTTTGTAGCGGCGGGAGCGCTCGGGGTCGGAGACGATGTCCGCCCAGGCCGCCACCGGGTCGCCCAGCCGGGCCTTGGCCTCGCGGTACATCTGCAGCAACACCCCGCGCACATACGGGTAGCGCACCCTGGTCGGCGAGTACGTGTACCAGGAGAAGGCCGCGCCCCGGGGGCAGCCGCGCGGTTCGTACTCGGGGCGGTCCGGGCCGACGGAGGGATAGTCGGTCTGCTGGGCCTCCCAGGTGATGATGCCGTCCTTGACGTACACCTTCCACGAGCAGGAGCCGGTGCAGTTGACGCCGTGGGTGGAGCGCACCACCTTGTCGTGCGACCAGCGGTCACGGTAGAACTCGTCCGCCTGACGGCCGCCCTTGCGGTGCATCGAGCGCAGGTCCGCGGAGATCTCGGCCCGGGTGAAGAAGCGGCGTGAGCCGACCAGTGCCCGAGCCAGCTCGCCGTCCATGCCCGGGGGCCCACTCTCCTGGCCCGTCCTTCCCGGTGGGGGGCTCGCCTCGGTGGCCACTCCGTTTCTCCTTCCCGGGCGGTGCACGCCCGTCGGATGCTCGCTCGGCTCACGGCCTCGGTACGTACTCGATCGTCTTACCTGACCAACGAACAGATAATCGGATCGACAACATCTTTTTGGCCGCCAGCCCCTTTGTACTCTCCTTTCACTTCGGCCGGGGGGTGAACCAGGCCGGTCGGACGGGTCCGGTCTCAGCCGGCGGGCTCCTCCATGCGGGTGCCGACACGGGAGCGCACCGCCTCGACCGCCTCCCACTGCTCGGTGGACAGCGCCGCGAGCGCGGCGGGGAAGACACCGTCCTGTTCCTTGAGGATGTGCAGCCGCAGCAGGTCGAGCATCCGGATCAGCCGGTCCGGCCAGGTGGAGTCCGACGGTGCGCCCGCCCCGGCCTCCGCGAGTACGGCCTCGATGCGGCGGTGTTCGTCCTCGAGGACGGCCAGTTGCTCGGGAAACTCGTCGGCGAGCGCGGGGAACAGCCCGTGCTCCTCCACCTCGGTGTGCGGCTCCAGTACGCCACCTATCCGGCGGGCCAGTCGGGCCATCCGATCCAGGTCACCTTCGCGGTGGGCGTCACGGACGTGGCTGATCAGGTGGACCACCTCGTCGTGCTCGCGCGTGAGTTCGTCGATCGCGGTGAGCGACTGGCAGCCGCAGTACTCGCACATGGTGTGTCTCCTCGGCGGGGCGGGCGGTCAGCGGGGCTGGGCGGCGGGGACCCGACGGTCGATCCCGCGGCGAACGGCGGTCCCGGTGTAGGCCAGTGCGGCCGCGGCCACCAGAGCCAGCAGGACCAGGCCCCAGGCGTAGGAGTTGTAGGCGCCGTAGAGGGCGCCCATCACGAGCGGAGGCAGGAAGCCGCCGAGGCCGCCCGCCGCGCCGACGACGCCGGTGACCGATCCGACCTTGTTCGCCGGGGCCAGTAGGGCCACCAGGGCGAAGACGGCACCGCTGCCCGCGCCGAGCGCCGTGGCCATGGCCAGGAACGCGACGGTGCCCAGGGGCGCCAGGGCCGGGGTGAACGACTGCGCGAGCGCTCCGGCGACCACCAGTGCCAGTGAACCGCTCAGCACCCGCACCGGTCCGACACGGTCCGAGAGCCAGCCGCCCACCGGTCGCATGGCCACGGCCAGCAGCACGAACCCCGCCATGCGATTGGCCGCGTCCGCCTGGGTGAGTCCGTAGCCGGTTTTGAGGTAGGTGGGCAGGTAGACGGAGAAGGCGACATAGCCGCCGAAGGCCACCGCGTACAGGGCGGAAGCCTGCCAGGTGACGCCCAGCTTGAAGGTGGCGGTCAGGCGGCGGGCCAGCGGCTCGGTCGGCACGGTGCGCCCGGGGGCGTCCCGCAGTACGACGGCCGCGAGCACCGCGTAGACGGCGAGCACCCCGGCGGTGATCAGGAAGGGGTTGGCCATTCCGTTGGCGTCGACCAGCTTCACCGTGGTGAGGGCGCTGATCGCGGTTCCGCCCATACCGGCTCCGAAGACGCCGATGGCCAGGCCCCGACGTTCGGGCGGGAACCAGGCGCTGACGAACGGCACGCCGACGGCGAAGGCGGTGCCGCCGATGCCGAGGAAGAAGCCGCCGGCCAGCAGCGCGGCGTAGGACGAGTGTCCGGCCAGGCCCAGGAAGAGCACGGGCACGATGGTGGCCGCGGAGACCAGTGGGAACATGACCCGTCCGCCGAACCGGTCGGTGAGGGCGCCGACCGGGATGCGGCCCAGGGAGCCCACGATCACCGGCACGGCCACCAGCAGCGACTGCTGGAACGACGACAGCCCCAGGGAGTCCTGGAGCCGGGGGGCGAGAGGGCTGAGCAGCGCCCAGGCCCAGAAGTTGAGGGCGAATCCGGCCGTGGCCAGGGCCAGCATCAGCCAGGCCCTTCCGCTCACGGCCGCACCGGGTCGTGGTGCTCGATTCGGCTTTCCCGACGGCTGCAGCATGCCGCCCGTCCTCCCTGTTCGCGGTGCGGTCCGTATCACGTCGGACCGCGGGTACCCGGGCATCTGCCGGCGTCCCACGACAACTATCGGGCGGGTGACGCGCTGCCGCGTGGGGCCGTCAGTCCTCCGCGCCGGGGTCCGGCGGTCCCGGTTGCGGGGTCCGAACGGCGCGGGACGCGGGACGGTCGGCCGGACGTGCCGCTGCCCGAGGGGTGCCCGTGCCCTTCCCCTCCGGGCCGTACCCGAAGCGGATCAGCACCTGCGGACGGCACCACTTCGCCGCGGGGACCCGCATCGCCTCCCGCAGGTCCGGCCACTCCATGGCCTGGTGGAGCAGCGAGGTCCGCACGCCGTGCGCGGTGGCGACCAGCAGCACGCGTTCCAGTGCCTGGCCCGCCTGCAGCCAGTCACGCGGCCTGTCGCCGACGGTCCACAACAGGGCGACCTGGGCGTGCCGTTCGAACCGCAGCCGCGGTCGCCCGGGCACGGGGGGCCGGCCGGTGAAGTCGCGCATCGGCATGCGCCCGGCGGCGTCGAGCGGTCGGGACGTGGTGTACGGGATGCCGTAAGAGCTCGTTCCTGGCGGGGCGACCCACGCCCGGCTCTCGGCCGTGCGTTCCCGGTCCGCGGTGTTGCGCCGCTCGGCCGCCGACGTCACCCGCAGCAGGCGGCGCGTCTGCAGGATGTCCGGGACGTACAGGTGTGCGCCCTCGGCCCGCGCGGCGGTGGCCATGTCGGCGACGATCCGCTCGGGCACCGGGCGGCCGGTGAACGGCATCCGGCTGGAGTGGCGCCGGGCCACGGCCGCGTACAGCGTGCGGTAGTCCGGCGCGGTGGCGGCGGGGACGGTCAGCCGCACGGTGGCGAGCAGGTCGGGGTCGTGGGGGTCCGGCAGCAGATGCGGGACGGGCTCCCAGCCGAGGTGGGCCGCGGCGACCCGCAGGTTGAACACCGCGGAGCCGGCGGACAGATGCAGGGCGCGGCCCACCGGGTCGGCCAGGGCCAGGGAGCGACCGCGGTCGGCGTGGACCGTGACGGCCCGGGTGCCCAGGTCGAAACCGAAGCGCCAGGGCTGGGTGTTGTGGATCGACGGCGCCGCCACCGCCGCGGCCAGCAGCGTCTCCAGCACCAGGGCGTCGATCTTGTCGGTGTGCATCGTGGCTCCTCGCTGTCCGGGAACCTCCGGTGTGGAGGAGGACTGCCCTTGTTGTCCACCCTCCGTCACCGCCGGTCGCCCGACGAGGGCCACCCGGCCCATCGCCGGCCGCCGAGCGGACCCGGCACCGTCAGGTGGCCGGCAGGGCGGTGGCGAGGAGCACCACTCCCAGGGAGCCGGCCAGGGAGACGACGGCGAGGGCCCGGGCCACGTCGGTGCGGTGGCGCGCGTGGGCGAGGCCGTGTCCCGCCGCGGCGGCCATGACCAGGGCGAACAGGGCGAGCTTGGCCGCCAGGGTGCGGCCGTAGCCGGGTTCGGCCAGGGACGCCCAGGTGACGCCCTTGTGCCAGGCCATGGCGATCCCCGTACCGAGCTGCACCGGCAGGAACAGCGCGCCGGTGAGCATCCCGAACCTGCGTCCCGCCTCGGCGGTGAAACGCGCCTTGGCCTCGGGGGCAAGCAGCCGCCGGGCGAGCGGGAGGACCACCAGGGACAGCGCGAGCTGCCCGCCGACCCACAGCGCGGCGCCGGCCACGTGCGCGAAACGCACCAGGGACCACGGTCCTACGGTGTCCACTGCCGGCTCACCTCCGCGGTGCCGTGTGCCCCTGCCCCGGCGCCCGGCCCGGCGGCCCCCGGGTCGTCGGGCAGCAGCGCCGCCAGTTCCTCCTGGTAGGGGAAGGAACCGGGCCGGTAGCCGCACCAGGGCTCCTCCGCGCGCGGATCACCGGTCACGCCGTAGGCGCGGGACCGGGACCCGCCGCACACCCGGCGGAACTCGCACCGCCCGCATCGGCCGCCCAGGCCGTCGGCGTCCCGCAGGGCGGTGAACAGCGCCGAGGAGCGGTAGATCTCGGTGAGGGGCCGGGTCCGCACACTGCCCGCGCCCAGGGGCAGGAACCCGCTGGGGTGCACGGTGCCGGTGTGCGAGACGAAGACGAAGCCGCGGGCGGCGTTGACGTCCAGCGGCGGGCGGCGGGCCCTGCGGGCCCCGGTGTCGAGGCCCAGTGCGGCGCAGCGCTCCCGCAGCTCCCGGTACAGCGGTCCGAGCCCCAGCACGGCCACGGGGTCGTCGCCGGTGTCCGCGAGGATCCCGCGCTGGAGCGCGACCCGGCGGAAGTGGTGGGCCTCGGTGGTCTTGGCGGGCACGGTCAGTCCCACGTCGTACACGAAGTTCAGGACGTCCTCGGTCTCGGCGGGGGTGAGATCACCGAGCCGGCGGCCGCGGCCGGTGGGCACCAAAAAGAAGGCGCTCCACAGCATGGCCCCGTGGTCGCGGACCAGACGGACGATGTCCGGCAGGTCGTGCAGGTTGTGCCGGGTGACCGTGGTGTTGATCTGCACCTTCATGCCCATCGCGCGGGCGGCGTCCCAGGCGTCCAGCGTCCACCGGTAGACGCCGGGCACCCCGCGGAAGCCGTCGTGCAGCTCGGCGGTGGACCCGTCCAGGCTGAGCGAGACGCCGACCGCGCCGGCGTCCCGCACCTCCCGCAGCCGCCGGGGTGTGAGGGTCGGGGTGCCGGACGGTGACACGGCGACACGGACGCCGACCTCGGCGCCGTACGCGATCAGTTCGTCGAGGTCGGGACGCTGGAACGGATCGCCGCCGGTGATGACGAACAGCGGGGCGGGCCGCCCGAACGCGGCGACCTGACGCAGCAGGTCCTTGGCCTCGGCCGTGTCCAGCTCGCGCGGATCACGGCCGGGGACGGCCTCGGCGCGGCAGTGCAGACAGGCCAGCGGGCAGGCGCGGGTGGATTCCCAGATGACGATGAACGGCCGTTCGGCGACGTCCTGGTGCTGCCGGCGGATCGCCCGGGCGGCGCTCACCGGAGCCCCCGGCCCTTGCAGGCACGCGGCCCGCGTCCGGCCGCCCGGGAGTCGCTGCGGACCACCCGGGCGCCCGAACGGTGACCGGCCCGGGCCGTGCGCGGCATCCGTGACGGGGATCGGCGGGGGAAACGGCCGCACGCATGCTGCTTACGGTGGTACACGGGACACCTCCGGGTCGGTCGGTGTCAGCCTGCCGGACCTGGAGGAGGTCGCGCCGCGGCCGACCGGTCCCGATCCGGTGGGCCGTTGGTCCCGCGCCCCGGCGCGGACGGGGCCGGTACGGTCCACCACGTCCCTGACGCGACCCGGCCCACCGGATGGACGGGCCCGGGCGGTCGCGGACCGGACGTGGTGGACCGCGGGCCCGGCCGTGTGACTGAGGCACGGCCGGACGGTGACCGGTCCGGGAGCCCGCCGCGCCTGCCGCCCGGCCCGTGACACGAGAAGACGTGGCCGGACGGGGTGACGTGACGGCCCGATCGCATCCCGGCCTGTCACGCCTCAGCCTCACCCGTCCCGCGCTCGTGTCCTTGGGGCCGGACGGCCCCGGGTGTCCGTCGACCGGCCCCCGTCCTCCACCACGGCCGGACCCGATGCAGGCGGGCGGCGTACGCGGACGCCTGACACAGGCGTCCGACGGATACCGGCAATCGGCCTGCCGTGCCGTAGGGGCCGCATCCGCCACGGCCGGGACCGGCCACGACGCACCGATGCGCGCGAACGGCGGACGCGGACACCCGGGCACAGGCACCGGACGGGTACCACGCCGCCACCCGCCATACCGGAAGAGCCGCATCCACCACCGGAACCGAAACCGGCAGGCGCCGTGCGCAGACCCCCGGCACAGGCATCCGACGGGTACCGGGCAACGGCCCGTCGTGCCGTAGGGGCCGCATCCGCCACACCAGCCCCGCCCGGTCGGAACCGAAACCGGCAGGCGCCGTGCGCAGACCCCCGGCGGCACCACCGGACAGGTGTCACGAAGCCGCCACGGCCGGGAGCGGCCGCGACGCACCGATGTGCGCGAACGGCGTACGCGGACATCCGGCACAGGCACCGGACAGGTACCGGGAGGCCGTCTGCCGCAACGAGGAAGCCGCATCCGCCACACCGGGACCGGCCGGCCATCGATGCGGGCGGGCGGCGGGAGGCGGTCTGCTGCGCCGTAGGGGCGCATCCGCCACGCCGGCACCGATGCGGGCGGGCGCGGGTGTCGGGAAGCGGCCTGCCGTGCCTCAGGGGTCGGTGACGGTCAGTGGCCCTCGTGCCTCAGGCGGTCCCGGGCCTCGGTGGCGATCACGGCGGCCTGGATGCGGCGCTCCACGCCGAGCTTGGCCAGCAGCCGGGAGATGTGGTTCTTCACCGTCTTCTCGGCCAGGTACAGGCGCTGGCCGATCTGCCGGTTGGTGAGTCCCTCGCCGATCAGCGCGAGGATCTCCCGCTCCCGTTCGGTCAGCCCCGGCAGCGCGTCCGGCCGCTCCTGCTCCTTCTGCTGTCCGCCGCGCAGCCGGGCCATCAGCTTGGTGGTGGCGCTGGGGTCGAGCAGCGACTGGCCCCGGGCGACCGTCCGGACGGCCGTCACCAGATCGGAGCCCCGGATCTGCTTGAGCACGTATCCGGAGGCTCCGGCCATGATGGAGTCCAGCAGGGCCTCCTCGTCGTCGAACGAGGTCAGCATGAGACAGGCCAGGTCGGGCATGCCCGAGCGGAGCTCGCGGCACACGCTCACGCCGTCCCCGTCGGGCAGCCGTACGTCGAGGACCGCGACCTGGGGGCGCAGGGCGGGGACGCGCACGAGAGCCTGCTCGGCGGTGGCGGCCTCGCCGACCACCGTGATGTCCGGCTCGTCGTTCAGCAGGTCGTGCACCCCGCGCCGGACCACCTCGTGGTCGTCCAGCAGGAAGACCCGGATCGGGTTGTCGGGGCCGGGCTGCTCGCCGGTCGCCATCGCGTGCTCCTCGTTCTCCGCGTTCAGGTTCACCTCAGGATCCTCGTCGGTCCGGGGCCGGATGGCCAGGGCCGGTCGGCCCTGTTCCGTCCCTGGTCGCATCGGGCGCGGAGGACACCGAAACGGTCGTTCACGGTTCACCTTCCTGCCCGCTTCACGCCCGGGTGTGTGGGTCTCGTGAGGGAAGTCAAGTGGCTGCCGGTACAGGCGTGTTGCCACCGTAGGGCTGATAAGATCATCGGACTTTCAGTAGGCTGGCGGCGCGTCATGAACGCGTACGGGGGACAGTCTCTAAGGCCCCATCGCTGAGGAGTTGACGCTTTGGTCCGCCCGTGGATCCGCGCCGTGCCACGGCCGGACGCGACCCACGGACGCGCGGCCTTCCCGCTCTCCCGACGCGATGCGACTTGAAGAGAGTCTCATGACGTCTTTGATCGAGGATCCACTCCTGTGGATCCTGCTTGTGGTGCTCGTCGCTGCGGTCTTCGCAGTGCAGCGAGCACGGAGAACCAATCTGGCGCTCCGAAGAACGAGGAGCGACCTGGAGACGAACCTGGGCCAGGCCCGGGGCCGTATCGACCAGCTCCAGGGGCACATCGCCACCATGGAAGGCCGGCACCGCGGTGACCTCGCGGACGTCCGCGCCGACGCCGAGTCGGCGACCAAGGCCGTACTGAAGTCGGCGATGGGCACGCTGCAGTCGCTCGCCGAGGAACAGCAGCTGCTCCTGGACGGGTTGTTGCAGAAGTACGGCAACGACACCGAGGTGCTGGCCGACCTGATGTCGGTGGACCACACCGGCAGTCAGTTCAGCCGCCGGGCCAAGGGCATCTCGGTGCTCTGCGGCGGGTGGCTGGGCCGGCGCGAGGGCGTGGCGACCGTCTACGACGTGGCCCGCAGCGCCCAGGGCCGCATCAAGGACTTCAACCGGGTGAGCATCCACGCCCAGGCCAGCGTCGCCGTCTCCAGCAAGGCGGTCGAGCCGGTGGCTGTGGTGCTGGCCGAGCTGCTGGACAACGCGACCACCTACAGCGCTCCCGGTACCCCGGTCGAGGTCAACATCCAGGCCGTGCCGACGGGTGTGTGCTTCATCGTCGACGACGCCGGTCTGGGCATGGACCAGGAGACCAAGGACCGTGCGGCAGCCCTGCTGACCGCGGACGGCCCGGTCGACATCACCGGTCTCGGTGACCCGCCGCGGTTCGGGTTCGCGGTGTGCGGCATGCTCGCCGCGCGGTACGGCTTCGCCGTCTCCGTCGGTTCCGTGTCCCCCTACGGCGGAGTGCGCGCAGTGATCCGTGTCCCGGAGAGTCTCCTGGCGGCCGAGGCCGTCGCCCCCGCCGAACCGGCGCGGGAGCCCGCGGCCGAATACCAGGAGAGCCCGCCGCAGCGGCTGGCCCCCGTCCCGGTGGGCCCCTCGCACGTGGTGGGCACGACGAGCGGCGGGCTGCCCAAGCGCCGCCGGCGTCAGGGGCCCATCTCGGTGGTGCCGGCCCCGGAGCCCGCCATCGACGAGCAGACGTCCGAGTCGGCCGGTGAGGTGACCGCGTCGCGCCTCGGGGCGTTCGCACGCGGCACCCAGCTCGGGCGGAACACGAACACCACGGAAGGACCTGACCACCAGTGAACACCGACCTGTCGTGGGTGCTGAACGACGTGCTCGAGGTGCGTGGAGCCCGCCACGCGGTCCTCGTCTCGGGTGACGGCCTGCTGCTGCAGCGTTCGGACGACATCTCACGCGACGACGCGGAGACCAACGCCGCCGCGATGAGCTCCATGCAGTCCCTCAGCCGGGCGGTCGCCGGCTTCGTGGGGGCCGGGCACGGCATCTGGAAGCAGACGCTGCTGGAGTACGACGGCGGCTGGATCTTCCTGATCGCCGCGGGGCAGGGCGCCTACCTCGCGGTCTCGGCGGCGCTGGACGTCGACATGGAGGCCATGTCGTTCCGTATGCAGAAGACGGTCACGGCACTGAGCAAGGCGATGAGCGTGGCGCCGCGCTCCGACCACGGCGGCGGCGCATGACGACGCCCGGCGAGGAAGCACCCGTCACCAGTGACTTCGTCCGCTCCTACGTCATCACCGGCGGGCGGAGCCTGCCGTCCTCCGACGAACTGTCGCTGCACACCTTGGTCACCCTGGCTCCCGAGCGGACGCTTCCGCTGGGGGCCGGTCCCGAGGTCCGGGCGATCTGGGAGCTGTGCGCGGGTGGCTACCTGTCGGTCGCCGAGGTGGCGGGCCATCTCGGCCTGCCCGTCGGCGTGGCCCGGCTGCTGCTCTCGGATTTATCGGAACAGGGGCACCTGCTGCGCCGGGCCGAGCCGCCCCGGGCCCAGAACGTTGACAGAGCGACCCTCGAGAAGGTTCTGCATGGACTCCAATCCCTCATCGGCTGAGACGGCGCAGAAGTCCATCTACGTCTCCAGCGCGGTGACCAACGCCGCCAAGATCCTGGTCGTCGGGCATTTCGCCGTGGGCAAGACGACGTTCATCGGCTCGCTGTCGGAGATCACTCCGCTGCGCACCGAGGAGAAGATGACCCAGGCGTCCGTCCACATCGACGACCTGAGGGGAGTCGCGGACAAGACCACCACCACGGTCGCCCTGGACTTCGGCCGCCTCACCCTGAGCGAGGACCTGGTGCTGTACCTGTTCGGCACCCCCGGTCAGCAGCGCTTCATGCAGCTGTGGGAGGACATGGCACGCGGCGCGCTCGGAGCGCTGCTCCTGGTCGACCCGGCCCGGCTGGAGGAGACCTTCCCCGTCATCGACCTCGTCGAGGGGTACGGCCTGGAGTACGCCATCGCCGTCAACTGCTTCGACCCCTCGGCCACCTACAGCGAGGCCGAGGTGCGTGAGGCGCTGGACCTCCTCCCGGACACTCCCGTCGTGTACTGCGACGCCCGCGACCAGCAGTCTTCCGCCAAGGCGCTGATCGCACTGGTGAGACACCTGCTCGAGCGCGTGGCCTGACCGCCGCGCGCCCGCCCGGACCGGGAACGGCGGTTCCCGGATCACTAAGGAAGACCTCATGGACCCTGACACCTCATCCGCCGCCACCGTCGGCAGATGCCCCATGCACGACACGGCGTTCGCCGCCGACCCGCAGCAGGTCTACGACCGGCTGCGCGCCCATGCCCCGGCCGGCCCCGTGGAGCTCTCCCCCGGCGTCGACGCCACGCTGGTCGTCGGCCACGAGACGGCACTGCGCGTGCTGCAGAACACGGAGCTGTTCGCCCGCGACGCCCGCCGCTGGACGGCGCTCAACGAGGGCCGGATCGGCATGGACAACCCGCTGCTGCCGATGATGGCGTACCGGCCCAACTGCCTGTTCACCGACGGTGCGGTGCACCTGCGGCTGCGCAAGGCCGTGGTCGACAGTCTGGCGCAGCTCAACATCACCCGGATCCGCCGCGACGTCGAGCCCATCGCCGACTACCTGCTGGACGGTTTCAGCGAGCGGGGCCGCGCCGACCTGCTCAACGACTACGCCAAACTGCTGCCCCTGCTGCTGTTCAACAAGCTGTTCGGCTGCCCGGCGGACATCGGCGACACCCTCACCACCTCCATGTCGGCGATCTTCGACGGCAAGGACGCGCTGCGCGCCAACGAGGACCTCACCGCCTGCCTCATGGAGCTGATCGCGCTCAAGCGGCGCCGGCCGGGCGACGACGTCACCTCGTGGCTGATCCAGCACCCGGCCGGGCTGACCGACGAGGAGCTCAAGGACCAGCTGGTGATGCTGATGGGCGCGGGCGTGGAGCCCGAGCGCAACCTCATCGGCAACGCCCTGGTGCTGCTGCTGTCCGGCGCGGGCGGCCGGCAGAGCGGCATGCTGATCGAGGAGGCGCTGGACCACGTGCTGTGGAACCAGACGCCCATCGCCAACTACGCCACCCACTACCCGGTGCAGGACGTGGATCTGGGCGGCTACGTGGCCGAGGCCAACACGCCGGTCGTGATCTCCTTCGCCGGCGCCAACAGCGATCCCGCGCTCGCCGAGGCGCGCCGCGCGCACAGCAGGGGTGCCCATCTCGCGTGGGGCGCCGGGCCGCACGCCTGTCCCGCCAAGGACCCGGCGCAGGTCATCGCGACCACCGCGATCGAACGGCTGCTCAACGCCCTGCCGGACCTCACGCTGGCGGTGCCGGAGAAGGACCTCCGGTGGCGGCCGGGGCCGTTCCACCGGGCCCTGGTCTCGCTTCCGGTGACGTTCAGTCCCACGCCCGCCACCCGGATGGCGGCCGCGGTCCAGAGCCGCTCGGCGGCTTCGGGTGCCCAGCCGCTCCCGGCGTCGGCGTCCGCCCCGGTCCGGCAGGAACCGGCGCGGAAGAAGGGGTTCTGGAGCAGCTTCCTGGACATCTTCCGGGTCTGATGCACTGCATGTGACAGGAGCAACACGCAGCGGCGCATGACGAGGGAGGGTGGAGGGGTAGGTTCCGGCGGTATTGATCGACAGCGCCCAGTCAAAGGAGCTCTGCGTGACCGCCGTTGGCGACATACGCGGCACGACCGACCGCCGAGCCGTCATCTCCCTCCTCCGCCGCCTGCGTTCGAGCGAGGGGCAGGCCGACCCACTGCCCGTCTGGGAGGAGTTGCGGGCCCTGGGGGACGTCGTACGCGCCCCCTGGGGCGGCTACTTCGTCACCGGGTTCGCGGCATGCAGCCAGGTCCTGCGCGGCAGGGACTGGCTCGTACCGGACTTCGCCTGGCAGGACCGCCGGCCCGACCCCGAGCGCTGGCAGGCCCCCGCCACCCGGGAAATGACCCGCACCCTCATCCGCCTCAACGCGCCCGCCCACACCTGCCAACGACGCGCCCTCGGCAACCCCTTCGACCGCGCCGCCCTGGAGGCGCTGCGCCCCAGGATCGCCGCCCTGGCCTCCGGGCTGCTGGACGACCTCGAGAAACGGCTGCGCGTGGACGGGACGGCGGACTTCGTCGAGACCGTCAGCGAGCAGCTCCCCATGCGGACCGTCGGTGACTGGCTCGGCATCCCCGAGGAGCACTTCGCCCACATCCTGGACTTCACCCACCGGCAGGTCTACGCCCAGGAACTGCTGCCCACCAAGAGCCAACTGGCCGTTTCGGCCAGGGCGACACTCGAGATGCGGGTCTTCTTCACCGAGCTGATCCGGCAGCGGCGGAACCGTCCCGGCGACGATGCCCTCACCGGCTGGATCCGCTACTGGGACGCCCGGTACCCCGACGACCGGGCCGCCGCGGACCAGGTGCTCTACGACCTGACGATGTTCATCACCATCGCCTCGCTCGAGACCACCGCGGTGCTGCTCACCAACGTCGTCTGGCTGCTCACCCAGGAGCCCTCCCGCGCCGCCTGGCTGCGCCGCAACCCGCAGCACATCGACGACGCGGTCGAGGAGACCCTGCGCTACGACCCGCCGGTGTGGCTCAACTCCCGTTTCGCGGCCGAGGACACCGTCCTCGCCGGCACGCCCGTCGCCAAGGACACGACCGTCCACGTGCTGTACGGGTCGGCCGCCCACGACCCCCGTCGCAACCCCGACCCGCACGTCTTCGACATCCGGCGCGGCGGCGGCCACCTCACCTTCGGCGGCGGCGCCCACTACTGCCTCGGAGCGGGTCTCGGACGGCTCGAGGCCCGCGAACTGCTCGCTCAGGTGCTGGAGCGCTTCCCCACCCTGCGGCCCACCGCACCCCCCTCCTACGACACCTCCCGGATCGTCTTCCGCCGCATCACCTCCCTGAAGGTCACCGCATGAACGCCCCGCCGCTCGCCGACGTCCCCGCCCTCCCCGCCGACCGGATACTCAAGACCCTGCGCGTCCACCGGCAGGGTCCTCTCCTCACCGTCGAACTGAACGTTCCCGAACAGGGCAACGCCGTCACCGACACCATGCTGGACGACCTCCTCACCGTCCTCGACGACCAGGACCCGGCGGTACGGGTGCTGGTGCTCACCGCCGCCGGGGACGACTTCTGCCTCGGCGGCGACCGGGGCGAATTCGCCGAGCACCTCGCCCACGACCCCGCCGGCGGCGGCATCCGCGCCTCCGGGACGCGGGCCCGGCGCGTGTGCGACGCCCTCGCCGCCAACCCCGCCGTCACCGTCGCCCGCGTCCAGGGCAAGGCCGTCGGCGCCGGTCTCGCCCTCGCCCTCGCCTGCGACCTGCGGGTCGGCGCCGACACCGCGGCCTTCCGCCTGCCCGAACTCGCCCTCGGCCTGCCCACCGCCTGGGGCGGTCTGCTCCCGCGCCTCATCAGCGAGGCCGGAGCGGCCCGCGTCCGCGACATCATCCTCACCGGCCGGGTCTTCGACGCGGCCGAGGCCCACACCCTGTCGGTCCTCCAGAAGGTCGTGCCCGAGGAAGCCCTCGACGACGCCGTCACGGCCTGGGTCAAGCCCCTCCTGCGGCGGCCGGCCCCCGCGCTGCGGGTCACCAAGGCCCTGCTGAACTCCCTCACCGCCTCCACCCGGCTCGCCGACGTCTCCGTACTCGACCCCGAGCTGATGGCGGCGGTCCTCAGCGAGCAGCACCGCGCCCGCACCCCCCGCTGATCCCGCCCGCGACGGCCGGCGGGAGCGGGTTCGGACCCGCTCCCGGGAAAAGCCGTTGCGCGGCGGGCGCCACCGCCCGACCCTTGGTGCCCATGCGCTATTCGCAGCGTCCCGCCGCGCTCACCGACGCCCCGGCCATCACCGAACTGCTCAACCGGGTCGACGAGATCGAGATCGGCCGGCCCGAGACCGACCTGCACACCGTCCAGGCCGACCTGAAGCATCCCGGAACCGACCTGGAGCGCGACTCCTGGCTGGTGCTGGACGGCGACCGCCTGGTCGCCTACGGGCTGCTGTGGGACGAGTCCGACGGCGAGCGCGTGGACATCGACCAGTACGTCCTGCCCGAACACCAGGGTGCCGCCGCCCGCATGCTGGAGGCGATGGAGGTCAGGGCGCTGGAGAAGGCCCGGGAGAACGGCGCGGCGCGGGCGGTGGTGCACCTCCACCTCAATGCGGCGCCCACGCTGGACACCGGGCTGCTGCGGGCACGTGACTGGCGCGTCGTACGCCGGTATCACGTGCTGCGCCGCCCCCTCGACCCGGCGCGCGACACGGTGCCCGCGGTTCCGGCCGGCGTACGCGTGCGCGACTGCACCGCGGAGGCGGACCGGCTGCGGGTGCACGAGCTGTACCAGGCGTCGTTCGCCGGCCACTTCGACTTCCAGCCGCGCGCCTACGAGACGTGGCTGCACGACATCGACGCCGAGGGGCTGGACTGGTCCCTGGTGTGGATCGTGTCCACCGACGAACTGGGCGACGCCGGCTTCCTGCTCGCCCGTGGCGACCGCGAGGCCATGGGGTGGATCCGCAGCCTCGGTGTGCTGTCCGGGGCGCGCGGCCGGGGCCTGGGCGGGTTCTTGCTGCGGCACGCGTTCGCGGCCTTCGCCGCACGGGGCCGGGACACCGTGGGCCTCGGCGTGGACACGGAGAACACCACCGGCGCCCCGCGCCTGTACGACCGCCACGGAATGACGGTCCACTACGCCGTCGACACCTGGGAGACGGTGGTGGACTGACGGCCGTACCGGTGCCCGGCCATCGTGCTACGGCTTGCGGGCGACCGCTCCGTACATGGCGATGTCCTCGTCCCGGATGCCCTGTTCGCCGGTGCCGTCCGGGTGCCACTTGTGCACCTGGACGATGCCCGGGTCGACCAGCTCCAGGCCCTCGAAGAACTCGTGGGCCTCGTCGATGGTGCGCAGCCGCATCGGCATGTTGCGGGCCGCGTACTCACGCGCCACCCGGCCCACCTCCTCGGGGGCGAACTCCGCCGTGCCGATCGTCATCGCCAGGTGACTGCCCGGCGGGAGCGGCTCCAGGAGCCGGCGGACGATGCCGACGGCGTCGTCCTCGTCGAGGACGAAGTGGACGATGGCGATGACCGTCAGGGCCACCGGCCGGTCCAGGTCGAGGGTCTCCCGCAGTTCCGGCGCGTCCAGGATGCTCGCCGGGTCACGGAAGTCGGCCTCGATGTACGACGTCCTGCCCTCGGGCGTGCTGGCCAGGAGTCCCTGGGAGAGGGTGAGCACGATCGGGTCGTTGTCGACGTAGACCACGCGTGCTCCGGGGTCCACCGACTGGGCGATCTCGTGCAGGTTCGGGGAGGTGGGGATGCCGGTCCCGATGTCCAGGAACTGGCGCATCCCCGCTTCCTCGACGAGCCAGCGGACGGCCCGGTTCATCCAGTCCCGGTTGGCGCGCATGTGGACGGGAAGCGCCGGCCACTCCCGGGCCATGGCGTCGCCGGCCTCCTGGTCGGCCGGGTAGTAGTCCTTGCCGCCGAGTATGTAGTCGTAGATCCGCGCGGAGTGTGCGTTCTCGGTGTCGATGCGGTCGGCCGACCATCCGTTCTCGGGCACCTTCGGGTCTCCTTCGTACGTCGTGGGGGCTGCGTCGGGCGGGGTGACTCAGAGGTCCTTGCGGATCCGTTCGAGGACGGCCTCGGTTCTTCGCACGGGTGTCGCCTGCGCACTCACCCGGTCGAGGGCCTCCCGGTACACCACGACGTCGGCGCCCTTGTCGAGGTAGACGGCGCCGACCAGGCCGTCGAGATAGACGATGTCGGGCAGTTCACGCGCCCGGAACCGGAAGAGCTGGAAGGCACCGGCGCGCACGGCCGGGTGCGGGCCGTTGGAGAACGGCATGATCTGCAGCGTCACCTGGGGCAGCCGCTGGAGCTCGATGAGGTGGTCGATCTGGGTGCGCATCACGTCCGCGCCGCCGACCGGCCAGCGGAGCACCGTCTCGTCCATCACCACCCACACCCGTGGCGGCGCCTCGCGCCGCAGCAACTCCTGCCGGCGCATCCGCAGGGCGATCCGGCGCTCGGTCGCCTCGGCGGGGGCGTGCGGGTTGCCGGCGCTCAGCAGGGCGCGTGCGTAGGCCTCGGTCTGCAGCAGCCCGTGCACGATCTGGCTCTCGTAGGCGCGGATCTGCAGGGCCGCCTGTTCCAGGCTGAGGTAGGCGGCGAACCAGTCCGGCATGACGTCGCGGTAGGTGTGCCACCACCCCCGCTTGTTGGCCTCACGGACCGACTTCAGAAAGGTGTCGATCTCCTGCTGGTCCCTCACCCCGTAGACGCGGAGCAGCTTCTCGGCGTCCGCGAGCCTGAGCCGGGCCACCTTGGCGGCTTCCATCCGGCGGATCGTGGAGTGACTGACGCCGATGGCCGCGCCCGCCTCCTCGTAGGTGAGACCGGCCCGGCCGCGCAACTCCTCGAGTTGTCTGCCGAGGATCATGCGCAGGACGGAAGGGGCACCGCCCCAGTCGGTCTCCGCGGTCACGCCGTGCCCCCTCACATCGGTTCTCCGGGCTCACCGTCCCACGCGTCACTCGCCCTGGACACAGTCGATCAGGCGCTGCCGGGAGCAGCATGCCCGCAGCCGGCTGCAATTTTCAACTTGCCGGTTGCGGCCCGCCGTTGACAGGTGCCACAGTGTTCGCACCGTCCCCACGGCTGCTGAACAGCCTTACGGAGTCGGCCGGTTGACCCCCGGCCGAGGTGGGACGGGACCCCCGCGCGCAGGCAGACGAAAGGCCCACGGAGATGGCTCGGCTCCCCTTACCCAGGCCGCTGCACCACGCCCGGAACGAGCTCCTCCCCAGATCACCCGGAGGCGGGCATCCGGCTCCACTCCCCCAGCCGGACGGCCCCGGCCGTCTCGCCTCCGGGCCCCACGCCCTTCGGGAGACGCGCACGTTCGACCTGCCGACGGCTCCGGCGTCGGTGCGCACCGCCCGGTGCGGCGTGCGCGACCTGCTGACCGCGCGGGGCATCGGTCACGACGTGTGTGACAACGCTGTCATCGTGACCTCGGAACTCGTCACCAACGCGCTCACCCACTCAGCCGGCGACCGGATCCGCTTCCGGCTGCTCCTGGCACCGGACGTGATCCGGATCGAGGTCGAGGACCAGGCCCGCGGCTCCGGACTGCCCGTGCTCCGCCGGCCGGGCCCCGACGACCAGAACGGCCGTGGGCTGCTCCTGGTCGACGCGCTCAGCAGCGACTGGGCGGTCACCAGCGTTCCGGGCCGGTCCGGACGCACGGTCTGGGCCGAACTGCCCCGCAGTGCCGGGCCGCCGGGGCTCGCGCCGCCGGGCTCCGACGGCGGGGAGGCGGAAGCGAGGACGGACCGCTTCTGAGGCTCCGGCGGCGTGTGCCGGCGACGGCGGCCGTCTGCGAGAATGGGCCGGTCCCGGAGCGCCGCGGTGTGCAGTGCTCGCCGCACGACTGGAGCACGCACGGTGTCGCCACAGTACGAAACCCCCGCCTCCCCGGGGGACCGCGGGGACCTTCGGGCCGACTGCTCCTCGTGCTTCGGGCTGTGCTGCGTGGCGCTGCCCTTCGCCCGCTCCTCCGACTTCGCCGCCGACAAACCCGCCGGGCGGCCGTGCTCCCACCTGCGGAGCGACTTCCGCTGCGGCATCCACGAGCGGCTGCGCGACGAGGGGTACCCCGGCTGCACCGTCTTCGACTGCTTCGGCGCCGGGCAGAAGGTGTCCCAGGTCACCTTCGGCGGCACCGACTGGCGCCAGGCGCCGGAGACGGCGCGCGGCATGTTCACGGTCTTCCCCGTCATGCGGCAGTTGCAGGAGCTTCTCTGGTACATCACCGAGGCCCTCGCCCTGCCGCCGGCCCGGCCCGTGCACAGGGAACTGCGGCGGGCGCTGGCCCGGATCGACGGCCTGACCCACGGCAGCGCCGAGTCGCTCGTCGAGCTGGATGTGAACGCACTGCGCGGCGAGGTCAACGTGCTGCTGCTGCGGGCCGGTGAGCTGGCCCGGGCCCATGTGCCCGGGCGCAGGAAGAATCACCGCGGGGCCGATCTGGTCGGCGCGAGGCTGTCCGGCGCCGATCTGAGGGGGGCCAGTCTGCGCGGTGCCCTGCTCGTCGCCGCGGATCTCACGGGCGCGGATCTGCGGGACGCCGACCTGATCGGGGCCGATCTGCGCGACGCCGACCTCAGCGGCGCCGACCTCACCGGCGCCCTCTTCCTCACCCAGGCGCAGGTGAACGCCGCCAGGGGTGACGCCACCACGGTGCTGCCTCCCGCGCTGGACCGCCCCGCCCACTGGTAGCGGGCCGCGCAACAGCGGCGGTCCTCCGTGGAGACGTTCAGCCGGCCGCGTTGTCGACGCGCAGCCGCACCTGTTCCTCCAGGCGCCTCAGGCTCGAGTCCAGAGCGTCGCCCACCCGCTGTTCGCCCGGGTCGTGGCTGTCGTCGAAGAAGGACAGGTGCACCGTGACCTCGCTCGCTCCGCTGCCCATTCCGGCGACCTGCAACCAGCCGGTGTAACCGCCCTGGTCACGTGTGCCCCATTCGAGCCGCATCTGGTCGCGCCGGGCGCGCAGCAGCGCGGAGGTGTCCTCGTCGAGACGGTCCTCGTGCACGGTGACGGCGGGCAGCTCGTCGGCGTGCACATGGAGCGCCTCGGGCAGCCAGTCACCCATCTGGTCGATGTTCGCAGCCTGGTCGAAGACATGCTCGGGCTGTGCGGGCATCGTGCGTGAACGCTCGTACTCGGTCATGGCCGGTACCGCCTTCCGGTTCGGACGCGCGGGTGGCGGGCGCCGCGCGGGCGCTGTGCGTGGTCGAAGACGGCCTCCTGCAGGTCGATGGGGCCGATCTCGGCCATGGAGGCCTCCCGTACCGGGGCGGCGCGGCGGATCCGCGCGAGGACGTGGCGGGTACCCAGGGCATCGTCGGGCGATGCGTCGTACGGCGCCGGCGCGAGAACGCTGACGACCGTCCCGGTGGGAAGCCGAGTACGCGGCACACGACGGTCCGGGTACACGTACTCAGGCGCGGGGGCGGTGCGGGCGCGAGGCTGGGCGGCGAGGTTCCCGTCTTCCGGAAGGACGTTCCGTGCTCAGCCGTGCCGCCGCTGTCCTGCTGCCGTTGTTCGGGCGGCTCACCGTCACCCTCGACGCCGAGGAGCCCTTCGCCGGGGGCAGTGTCTTCGTCGCCAACCACGACTCGGTGGCCGATCCGGCCGTCGTGCTGGCCGCTCTGCGCGGCATCGGTGTGACGCCGGCCGTCATGGCGACGGCGGGGCTGTGGCGCGTACCGGTGCTGGGACGCGCCCTGGCCGGGGGCGGCCACATCCCGGTGCACCGGAGGACGGCCCGCGCGTCGGACGCGCTCGACGCCGCGGCGGAGGCGGTGCGGTCGGGACGCCATGTCCTCATCTACGCGGAAGGGGGCCTGCCGCTGCGCGAGGACGCGGCGTCGGCCCCGCCCCGGCCCTTCCGCACCGGCCTGGCACGGCTCGCGGCCGCCACCGGAGCGCCGGTCGTGCCCGTGGGCCAGGCGGGAGCCCGGCGGCTCGCCTCCGGTCCGGTCGCCAAGCAACTGGCCGGTGTGCTCACGGCCCCGGTGCGCCGTCCGCGGTTCCACGTCCACGTCGGCCGTCCGGTGCACCTGCCGTCCGGGACGTCGGCCGGCACGACGGTGGCCCACCGGGCGGTCGGCGCCGCCTGGCGGCAGGCCGCCCTCGCCGTGGGCGAACGCGTCCACGGCGGGGGCGACGCGGCGGGCCCCGGTCAGTCCGTGCCGGCGTCGGTGCGCTCGGCCAGCCTCTCGTAGCGCTGCCGGGCGGCCTGGGGGCTGCCCAGGCCGAGTCCGAAGGCGATCTCCGGCCAGGTCATGCCGCGCCCTCGCGCCATCTGCAGGAGACCGACCTCCAGTTCGTCCATCTCCGCACGCGCGCGCGGTACGAGGCTCAGCGCGGCCGTGATGTCCGCGCGGTCCACCTCCGGTTCACCGTCCTCGAGCAGCGCGGCGCCGCTGAGCAGGAACGACACCAGCCGGACCGCCTCGTGCGGGCTGATCACTCCGGGGTGGGTCTGCCGACGGCGCTGCCCGTCGGTGGCCGCGTGCCGTTCGGCGATGCGGAACAAGGAGGCGTGCGTCCGGTGCACGCGCGCCGCGTCGGAACTCGGGGGTGTGAAGGGGTCGGTGGGGTGCTCAGAGGTCTGCGCCATGGGCCCAGCCTCAGGGATGAACAGCCTGTTGTCAACGAAATACATCCTCGTCGCGCCGATGACTTTCCGCGCTCCCGGCCGTCCACAGATGCGACCGGCCCGCCGGGGGCCGGCCCACCGGACGAAGGAAACATGATGAGCAACGGCACCGACTTCTCGTACACCCTGACCCGCGCCCTGGACGCCCCCGCGGCCCGGGTGTGGCAGGCCTGGACCACCCCCGACCAGTACGCCCGGTGGGCCTACGCGGCTCCCGGCTCCGTCGAGATGGACGTACGGCCGGGCGGCGCCTGGAAGGCCACCATGGTCACCCCGGACGGCGGTGAGTTCCCGTTGACCGGCTCCTACCTCGATGTCGACGTCGCCCGCCTGCTGGTGGTGGGCATGGACGTCCCCGGGAAGCCCGCGCCCTCGACGATGGCCGTCGAACTCGCCGAGGACGGCCCGCGGACGCGGATCGTCCTCCGCCAGGCGTGCGACACGGCGGAGGAGCGCGACATGGCCGAGCAGGGCAGCACCATGCTCCTCGACAGCCTGACCGTCTTCCTCGCCGACGGCGCGAAGGGCTGAAGCGCTTCGCGTGGTCGGAGTCGTCCGCCGGTGCGACGCTTGGGTGGTCAGGTTCCGAGGACGACAGCCCTGGAGGGAGACCGATGGGACGCGACGTCCCGGCGCTCACCTTCACCCGCGAGGATCGCCGCCGCTACCGGATCAAGATGCAGGAGTGCCTCGAAGCGCTGGCGCATATGCTGCGCGAGTCGCGCTTCGAGGCCGAGCGGCCCCAAGTGGGGCTCGAGATCGAACTGAATCTGGTCGACGACCGGGCCGAGCCCGCGATGCGCAACACCGACGTGCTCGAGGCCATCGCGGACCCGGCCTGGGACACCGAACTCGGCCGGTTCAACCTCGAGATCAACATCGCCCCCCGACGGCTCACGGCGGGCGGGCCCGACGCCTGGGAGTCGGAGATCCGCGCGGCGCTGAACCACGCGGAGCACCGCGCCAGGTCCATCGGCACGCATCTGATCATGACGGGCATCCTGCCCACCCTGCGGCAGGAGGACGTCGGCGAGGGCGCGCTGTCGGAGAACCCGCGCTACCGGCTGCTCAACGACCAGATCTTCGCGGCACGCGGCGAGGACCTGCACATCGAGGTGACCGGCATCGACCGGCTGCGGACCTACGCGGACACCATCACACCGGAGGCCGCGTGCACCAGCACGCAGTTCCACCTCCAGGTCTCCCCCGAACAGTTCGCCGACTACTGGAACGCGGCGCAGGCCATCGCCGGGGTCCAGGTCGCGCTCGCGGCCAACTCGCCCTTCCTCTTCGGCAAGGAACTGTGGCACGAGACGCGCATCCCGCTGTTCGAGCAGGCCACCGACACCCGCCCGCAGGAGATCAAGGCGCAGGGCGTGCGGCCCCGGGTGTGGTTCGGCGAGCGCTGGATCACCAGCGTCTTCGACCTCTTCGAGGAGAACCTGCGCTACTTCCCGGCCCTGCTCCCCCTGTGCGACGACCAGGACCCGGCGGAGACCCTCACCCGCGGCGACATCCCGGAACTCGGCGAGCTGACCCTGCACAACGGCACCATCTACCGCTGGAACCGGCCGGTGTACGCCGTGGCGCACGACAAGCCGCACGTCCGGGTGGAGAACCGGGTGCTGCCCGGCGGCCCGACCGTCGCGGACACCCTCGCCAACGGCGCCTTCTACTACGGTCTCACCCGCGCCCTGGTGGAGGAGGAACGTCCGGTGTGGTCACGGATGTCCTTCTCGGCCGCCGAGGACAACCTGAGGTCGGCCGCGCGGTACGGCATCGACGCCCGGCTGTACTGGCCCGGCATGGGCGAGGTGCCGGCGGCCGAACTCGTGCTGCGGCGACTGCTGCCGCTGGCGCACCGCGGCCTGGAGCGCTCCGGGATGGACGAGGCCTGGCGGGAACCGCTGCTCGGCATCATCGAGCAGCGGTGCGTCACGGGCCGCAACGGGGCGGTGTGGCAGAAGGAGATGTTCCACCACATCGACGCGACCGCGCACTGCGGCCGCCACGAGGCGCTGCGGCGCATGACGCAGCAGTACATCGAGTACATGCACCTCAACGCCCCGGTCCATACCTGGCCCGTGGAGTGACCCCGTCCGTCAGCCCGGCCGGGGTCCGGATCCGGAGTCGTCCGGGTCGACCCCGGTGAAGGCGGAGTCGTCCTTGGTACCGCTGGGACGCGCGGACCGGCCCCGGCGTCCCGTGTCCCGCCTCCCCTCCTCACTGTGCTCCGCGTACTCCTCGCCCCGTCGCGTGCCGCTGCGCGCGACGTCGCCGGGGACGGACGTGCGTTCCTCCTCGACGTGCCTGCGGCCCGCTCCGCGTGAGGGCGCGTGTTCCTCCGCGTAGAAGGAGCGGCGAGCGCTCGGGTTCTCCTGCTGCCGTGTCTCGTCGACGTCGGGCGACCAGCCGTGCTGTTCGGTCCCCTGATGGCGACCGGGCCCGCGGTCCCGCGACGGCTTCGGCGACTTGCGATCATCGGGCATGTGTCGGCCCACCTGTCCGCTCATAGGGAGCACATCCACAGTGCCCCGGCACACAAAGCCTCCCACTCATCTCAATCCATGGCATATCGGATAATGCGCGATCTGTAGCCACCTGTCCGCCTCGCATGCGGCCGGAACCATCACTCGCACGGGTGATGAGAGGGATTCGTGTCGACGCTTCCGGCTCCGGATGCCCGACCATCGCAGACAGCCGGGCCGTCTCCCGCCGACGGCCTCAGCAACCCCGGAAGGGCTGTCGCCATGCGCATCCTGCTCATCGCCAGTGCCTACAACAGCCTCACTCAGCGGGTCCACGCCGAGCTGCGGGTCCGCGGGCACGCCGTCGCCGTCGAAGTGACGCCCACGAGCGGTGACGTGGTCCGCGCCGTGGACCGGCACGATCCCCGGCTCGTCGTGGCGCCGATGCTGAAGACGGTCGTCCCGCGCGAGGTGTGGACGACCCGGACGTGCCTGATCGTGCACCCGGGGCCCGTCGGCGACCGGGGGCCGTCCTCCCTGGACTGGGCGATCCACGAGGACGCCACCGCCTGGGGGGTCACCGTGCTCCAGGCCGAGGAGGAGATGGACGCGGGGCCCGTGTGGGCCACGACGGCGTTCCCCGTGACCCGCACCGGCAAGAGCGATCTGTACCGCAACGAGTTGTCCGACGCCGCCGTGGACGCCGTACTGACCGCCGTCGAACGGTTCGCCTCGGGCCGCCACTCCCCCGCCGCACAGAGCTCCCTGCCGGCCGCGCCGGGCGCCCGGACCCGCCCGCCGATGCGACAGGGCACCCGTCGTATCGCGTGGGCCGACGACCCGACCGGGACGGTGCTGCGCAAGCTGCGCGCCGCCGACTCCCAGCCCGGCGTCCTCGACGAACTGCTCGGTGAGGAATGGTTCCTGCACGGCGGTCATCCCGAGTACCGGCTGCGCGGACGCCCCGGCGAGCTGCTGGCCACCCGGGCGGGGGCGGTCTGCCGGGCCACGGCCGACGGCGCGGTGTGGCTCCCCGAGCTGCGGGCCCGTACCGGCCCGGGTGCGCCGCGCGCCTGCAAGCTGCCCGCCGTGCTCGCCCTGGGCGACCGGCTGCCCCGGCTGCCGCGGCTGTCCACGCCGCCGCTGTGCCCCGCCGGGGACGGGGCCCCCTGGTCGGACATCCGGTACCGGGAGGACGGCGCGGTGGGGATGCTGTGGTTCTCCTTCCCCGGCGGCGCGATGTCCACCGACCACTGCCGGCGGCTGCTGGAGGCGTACCGGGCTGCCTGCGAGCGGCCCACGTCCGTGCTGGTCCTCGGGGGCGGCCGCGACTTCTTCTCCAACGGCATCCATCTGCATGTCATCGAGGCGGCGGCAAACCCGGCGCTGGAGTCCTGGTCCACCATCAACGCGATGAACGACCTGGTCGAGGCCGTCCTGACCACCACCGACCGGCTCGTCGTCGCCGCGGTCGGCGGCAACGCGGCGGCCGGGGGCGTCATGCTGGCGCTGGCCGCCGACGAGGTGTGGTGCCGCTCCGGCTCGGTGCTCAACCCGCACTACCGCCTCATGGGCCTGTACGGCTCCGAGTACTGGACGTACAGCCTGCCGCGCCGGGTGGGCGCCGCGGCGGCGGAGCGACTCATGCGGGAAGCGCTCCCGCTCGGGGCCGGACAGGCCCGCGACATCGGCCTGGCCGACCGGGTGATCGACTGCGCTCCGGCCCGTTTCTCCCGCGAGGTCACCCGGCTGGCTCAGCGCCTGGCCGGCTCCTCCCGGGCGCAGTCACGGCTCGTCGCGAAGAAGGCCGAGAGCGAGCGCCGGGAGGCCGTCACCCCTCTGGCGGCGGTGCGCGAGCGGGAACTCGCGCACATGCACAGGATCTTCTTCGACCCCACCGCGTCCTACCACGCGCTCCGCAGGGCCTTCTGCCGCAAGGAACCGCCGGCCGTCCCGCCTGCGGTGCCGGCCGGTGTGGCCGACGCTTGAGCCACGGACACGGGCCGAGACATCGGCATCGCCGCATTCCTCCCCAGGAGGCCCCGATGAACGCAGCACCCCCGGCCTCGAGCGCCGAACCGGAGACGTCCGGCGCCGTCGGCACGGACGACCAACCGATCCACATCCTCTGGATCAACGCCGGCCTGAGTTGCGACGGCGACTCGGTCGCGCTGACCGCCGCCATGCAGCCCAGCATCGAGGAGATCGCGCTCGGCGCTCTGCCCGGCCTGCCGAAGATCGCCGTGCACTGGCCGCTCATCGACTTCGAGTGCGGACCGGTCGGCGGCGCGGACACGTTCATCGAGTGGTTCTTCAAGGGCGAGCGCGGGGAGATCGATCCGTTCGTCCTGGTGATCGAGGGGTCCGTGCCGAACGAGGCCATCAAGAAGGAGGGCTACTGGTGCGGCTTCGGGGACAACCCGGAGACCGGTCAGCCCATCACCACCAGCGAGTGGATCGACCGGCTCGCCCCCAAGGCCCTCGCCGTCGTGGCCATCGGCACCTGCGCCACCTACGGCGGCATCCACGCCATGGCGGGGAACCCGACCGGCGCCATGGGTGTGCCGGACTATCTGGGCTGGGACTGGAAGTCGAAGGCCGGCATCCCCATCGTCTGCGTCCCGGGCTGCCCCATCCAGCCGGACAACTTCGCCGAGACCCTCACCTATCTGCTCTACCAGGCCGCGGGCTCCGCGCCGATGATCCCGCTGGACGACAAGCTCCGTCCCACATGGCTGTTCGGGGCCACCGTGCACGAGGGGTGCGACCGGGCCGGCTACTACGAGCAGGGCCAGTTCGCCCTGTCGTACGACTCGCCGCAGTGCCTGGTGAAGATCGGCTGCTGGGGGCCCGTGGTGAAGTGCAACGTCCCCAAGCGCGGCTGGATGAACGGCATCGGCGGCTGTCCCAACGTCGGCGGCATCTGCATCGCCTGCACCATGCCCGGCTTCCCCGACAAGTTCATGCCGTTCATGGACGAGCCTCCCGGCGCGAAGATCTCCACCACCGCCAGCGGCGCCTACGGGGGCGTGGTGCGCAGGCTGCGGACCATGACGGCGCGGACGGTGGACAAGGAGCCCAAGTGGCGGCACACCGGCCGGAAACTCACCACCGGCTACCGGCCGCCCTGGTGACCGACGCCCCCTGCCCCCGCCGCTCCACCGACCCCCTCACCGACCGAACGACCGAAGGGCAGCACCGACACAATGGCGACCTCGACGACGACCGGTGACGGCACCGGCCTGGTGGAGATGGCATGGGACCCGATCACCCGGATCGTGGGCAGCCTCGGCATCCACACGAAGATCGACTTCAAGCAGAAGCGGGTCGCCGAGTGCTACAGCACCTCGTCGGTCTTCCGCGGCTACAGCCTCTTCATGCGGGGCAAGGACCCGCGCGACGCGCACTTCATCACCAGCCGCATCTGCGGCATCTGCGGCGACAACCACGCCACCTGTTCGGTCTACACGCAGAACATGGCGTACGGCGTGAAGCCACCGCACCTCGGTGAGTGGATCATCAACTGCGGTGAGTCCGCGGAGTTCATGTTCGACCACAACATCTTCCAGGAGAACCTGGTCGGGGTCGACTACTGCGAGAAGATGGTCCGCGAGACCAACCCGGGCGTCCTCGAACTCGCCGAACGCACCGAGGCGCCGCACGCCGCCGACCACGGCTACCGCACCATCGCCGACATCATGCGCTCGCTCAACCCGCTGGAGGGCGAGTTCTACCGGGAGGCGCTCCAGGTCAGCCGGTACACGCGGGAGATGTTCTGTCTGATGGAGGGCCGCCATGTGCACCCCTCCACGCTGTACCCGGGCGGTGTCGGCACCATCGCGTCGGTGCAGCTCTTCACGGACTACATGACCCGCCTCATGCGGTACTGCGAGTTCATGAAGCGGGTCGTCCCGCTCCACGACGACCTGTTCGACTTCTTCTACGAGGCACTGCCCGGCTACGAGGAGGTCGGCCGCCGGCGTGTACTGCTGGGCTGCTGGGGGGCGTTCAACGACCCCGAGTACTGCGACTTCACCTACGCCAACATGACGGACTGGGGACGGCGGATGCTCGTCACCCCCGGTGTGGTGGTGGACGGGAAGCTGGTCACCAACGACCTCACCGAGATCAACCTCGGCATCCGCATCCTGCTGGGCAGCGCGTACTACGAGGACTGGGAGGGCCAGGAGCGCTTCGTCACCCACGATCCGCTCGGCAACCCCGTCGACCCGCGCCATCCGTGGAACCAGCACACCATCCCGGCACCCCAGAAGCGGAACTTCGACGACAAGTACAGCTGGGTGATGTCCCCGCGCTGGTTCGACGGCAAGGACCATCTGCCGCTGGACACCGGCGGCGGTCCGCTCGCCCGCCTGTGGTCCACCGCGCTGTCCGGGCTCGTCGACATCGGGTACGTCAAGGCGACCGGGCACAGCGTCGTCATCAACCTGCCACGCACGCTCACCAAGCCGGAGACCACCTTCGAGTGGAAGATCCCGCAGTGGTCCAACGCCCTGGAGCGCAACCGCGCCCGCACCTACTTCCAGGCGTACGCCGCCGCGGTGGCCCTGCACAGCGCGGAGAAGGGCCTCGAGGAGGTGCGCGCCGGACGCACCCAGACGTGGGAGAAGTTCGAGGTGCCGGACGAGTCGATCGGCGTCGGCTTCACCGAGGCGGTGCGCGGTGTCCTGTCGCACCACATGGTGATCCGGGACGGGAAGATCGCCAACTACCACCCCTACCCGCCGACCCCGTGGAACGCCTCCACACGTGACACCTACGGCACCCCGGGCCCGTACGAGGACGCGGTGCAGAACACGCCGATCTTCGAGGAGAACTCACCGGAGAACTTCAAGGGCATCGACATCATGCGCGCCGTGCGCAGCTTCGACCCGTGTCTGCCGTGCGGTGTCCACATGTACGTCGGCGACGGCCGGACGGTGAAGTCGATGCACGTGCCCACCGGTCTGAGCGGTCTGGCCGGATGAGCGGCGCTCAGGGCACGCCGGACGCGGAGACGGCCGGGCGGATGGTCGAGGAGGTCCTCGACCGGCTCGCCTCCTCGGGCGACCACGCGGCGTGCGAGGCCGCCGAGGAACTGGTGCGCGTCCTCATGGAGTTCTACGGCGGCGGGTTCGCGCGGGTCATGGACCTGCTCGGGCGCCGCCCGGAGCGGCCGGCCCGCGAGGCCGTGGACGCGCTGCTCAGCGACGAGCTCGTCGCGGGCCTGCTGGTGCTGCACGGGCTGCATCCGCAGGACGCGCCGACCCGGATCGCCCACGCCCTCGACGCCCTACCGCAGGACGTGGAGAGCACCGGCTTCGACCCGGCCACGGGCGAGTTGCGGCTGCGGACGGCAGGCTCGGGGGGCTGCGGCTGCGGCGGCTCCCGGGACGCCGTCGAGCGGGCGGTCCTGGACACGCTCGCGTCGTTCGCCCCCGAGGTGACGGCGGTGACATGGGAGGCGGACGCGGTGTCCGAGCCGGTGCTGCTCCAGATCGGGGCGGGCCCGCCGGGCTCCGACTCGTCGGGACCGGACGGCCGCCCAGCGGCCACCACGGCACCGTGAGCACGCGTCAGCCGTCGTTGCGACGGGGCCTGTTCCGGTTCACCGCGCCCCGGCCGCCCCGCGACGAACGCTGCGAGCTGTGCTCGGCCGCCCTGCCGGATCCCGGCCACCGGCATCTCGTCGACACCGAGAACCGGGCCCTGGCCTGCGCCTGTGACCCCTGTGCCCGGCTGCTGGACACCTCGGGCGCGGCCACGGGCCGGTTCCGCGCGGTTCCGGGCCGCTACCTGAGCGACCCCGGGGGCGGTCTCGACGACGCCTCCTGGGAGCGGCTGCGCGTCCCCGTCGGCGTCGCCTTCTTCTTCCACAACTCCGCCCTCGGCCGGCCGGTCGCGCTCTATCCGAGCCCGGCCGGCGCCACCGAGAGCGAACTCGAGCCGGAGGTCTGGGAGGTGCTGCCGGCCGCCACCCCCCTGGCCGGGCTCCTCGAACCCGACGTGGAGGCGCTGCTGCTCCGCCGCCACCAGGGGCGGGTGGAGTGCCATCTGGTGCCGATCGACATCTGCTACGAACTGGTGGGCCGTATGCGACTGCGGTGGCAGGGCTTCGACGGCGGCGCGCGGGCACGCGCCGAGCTGGAGGAGTTCTTCGGCCATGTGCGCGAGCGGGCCCGTGACGTCGGGGGGAGCCCGTCGTGACCGAGTTCGGCTTCACCTGCACCGGGGTGCGCGCCGACCCGTACGCCGCGGGTCCGGCACTGGTCTTCCGGCTGCGGGTCACCGCGTCCCCGGGGGCGCGGGTGCACGCGCTGGCGCTGCGCTGCCAGATCCGTATCGAGCCCGCGCGCCGGGGCTACGACGACACCGAGGCCGCAGCCCTCACCGATCTGTTCGGGGCACGGTCCCGCTGGGGCAGCACCCTCAACCCCCTGGAGTTCGCCCAGGTCCCGGTGATGGTCCGGGGGTTCACCGGCGAGACCGAGACCGACCTGGTGGTGCCCTGTACCTACGACATGGACATCGCCTCGTCCCGCTACTTCCACGCCCTGGACGACGGGGAGGTGCCGCTGCGGATGCTGTTCTCCGGCACCGCGTTCACCGGAGCCGGCGGGTTCCGGGTCGAGCCCGTCCCCTGGGACAAGGAGGCGGTGTTCCGGATGCCGGTGAGCACTTGGCGGGAGATGGTCGACCGGCACTTCCCGGGCTCGGGCTGGATCCGGCTGCCGAGGGACGCGATGGACGCGCTGCTCGCCTACCGGTCCCGGCGGGCGCTTCCCTCGTGGCAGGCGACCGTCGACGAGCTGCTGGACGCCGCGGGCGGGAGGACACGATGAGCACGACGACGTTCACCGCCTCGGCCGAGGCCCGCCTCGCGGTGGCCCGGCACGTCGCCGACGCCGTGCTGTTCGAGGGCTATGTGCTCTACCCGTACCGGGCGTCGGCCGCCAAGAACAGGCTGCGCTGGCAGTTCGGGGTGCTGGTGCCCCCGTCCTGGACGGCGACGGCAGCGGAGCACGACTTCCAGCACACCGAACTGCTGATGGAGCCGCGCCGGGGTGCCGTCCTCTCCGTCGAGGTGCGCTTCCTGCACGCCCGGCGGCGCACGGTGCAGCGGGTGCTGCCGGACGGCGCCTACGAGACCGTCGGCGAACTGCGCCTGGCGGACCGGGTGATCGTCCCGTGGGACGAGGGCCGGGAGGAGCGGGTCCGCCTCACCGTTCCCGTCGAGGAACTGTCGGGCTCCGGCACCGTCGTCCCGTTCGGCCGGCCTGCCGGTGAGGAGACCGAGCCGGTCACGGACGCCGACGGGACGGTCGTGGGGCGGCTGGTCCGGCGCCACGAGGCGGTGGAGGGCGTCCTGCGCCTGACGGCGAGCCCGCTGGACGGCCCGTACACCACACAGCGGCTCGGTGTGGTCGTCGAGAACACCGGCGAGTGGCTGCCCGAGGAGGGTGCCGACCGTGACGCGGCCCTCTCCCGCTCGCTGGTCGCCACACACACGCTGCTGCATCTGGACGCCGGAGGCTTCCTGTCGCTGACGGACCCTCCGGAGTGGGCCCGGGGCGCCGCCGCGGCCTGTCGCAATCTGCACACCTGGCCCGTGCTGGCCGGCGAACCGGACTCGCGTGACCTGGTGCTCTCCTCCCCGATCATCCTGGAGGACCATCCGGCGATCGCCCCCGAGAGCCCGGGCGCCCTGTACGACGCCACGGAGATCGACGAGATCCTCGCCCTGCGCACCGCGGCCCTCACCGACGAGGAGAAGCGTGAGGCGAGGGGTACGGACGAGAGGGCCGCGGCGGTGATCGACCTCACCGACTCGATGCCCGCGGAGGTGCTGGAGCGGCTGCACGGCGCGGTCCGCGGCCTGCGGGAGGTCACCGCGCCCGCCCCACCGGTGTTCCATGACGCCGAGGGGGGCCTCGCCCGACCGGACATGCCCTGGTGGGATCCGGGCGCGGACGCCTCGGTGGACCCGGCCCACGACCACGTGCTGGTCGACGGGCGGGAGGTGCGGGCGGGCAGCCGCGTCGTCCTGCGGCCCCGGCTGCGGCACACCGACGCCCAGGACCTGTTCCTGGCCGGGCGGCGCGCCCTGGTGGAGGCGGTCCTCCACGATGTCGACGGGGGCGTGCACATCGCGGTCGTCGTCGAGGACGACCCGGGCGCCGACATCCGTCGTGAACAAGGCCGCTACCTCTATTTCCAGCCCGACGAGATCGACGTGGAGGAGCCGTGACCGGCGGCAACGCAGCTCCGCGCACCCTGGTCGCCGGGGTCGGCAACATCTTCCTCGGCGACGACGGCTTCGGCGTCGAGGCCGCCCGCGCCCTGGCCGGACGGCCGCTGCCGGAGGGCGTCGAGGTCGCCGACATCGGCATCCGCGGCGTGCACCTGGCCTACCGGCTCCTCGACGGGTACGACACGCTGGTCGTGCTCGACGCGACGGCGCGGGGCGGGCAGCCGGGGGCCCTGTACGTGATCGACGCGGCCGGGCCCGCCGGCCGGCGGACGGCGGACGGTGCCCCACCGGACGGTGTCCCCCTGGACGGCCACCGCATGTCGCCAGACGCCGTGTTCGCCCTGCTCGACACCCTGTGCGCGGGCACCGGCGCGGTGCCGCCCCGCCGCATGCTGGTCGTGGGCTGCGAACCCGCCGTCCTGGACGAGGGCATCGGCCTCAGTCCGCCGGTCGCCGCCGCGGTGCCCGAGGCGGCACGTCTGGTCGTCGGCCTGATCGGCGGGCCGGGCCTCGACGAAGCCGAGGCCGGGCCCGACGGCACCCCCCTTCCATCCCTTCGGAGAGCACCATGAGTAAACGCCTCGTCGGCGGCGTCGCCGCCGTCCTCACCCTGTCCGCACTGGCGGCGATCACCGTGAACCTCTGGCCGGACGTGCGGCGTTACCTGCGCATGCGCAGTATGTGAGGCCCGCCGAACGGGCTATGGCCCCGGCGCGCCGGGCCGCTTGCCGCCCCGGCCGTGCCTCTAATGGGCGGCGAACACCACCCGGCCAGGACGGAGCGGCGATGCACGAGATGTCCGTCGCCCTGTCGGTCGTGGACCAGGTCGAGCAGGCGGCACGGTCCGGCGGTGCGCACGGGGTGCGCAGGGTCACCGTCGAGATCGGGGAACTGGCCGGCGTCGTCCCCGACGCCCTCGCCTTCTGCTTCGAACTGGCCTGCGCCGGCACGGTGCTGGAGGGAGCCGAGCTCGTCACCCGGTCACTGCCCGGCCGGGCCTCCTGCACCCCCTGCGGACGCTCCTGGGACACGGGGATGCCGCCGGACATGCTCTGCGCGGTCTGCCGCCGGGGCGCCGGTGAACTGCTCTCGGGCCGCGAACTGCGGATCACCGAGGTGCACTGGTCCACGCCCACCGCCGCACCCGGTCCCACACCGGTACCGCGATCCGAGGAGAGCTGACGATGTGCCGCACAGTCGACCTCCGGCAGGCCGTGCTCGCCAGGAACACCATGGCGGCAGGCGTCCTGCGCACCGAACTCACGTCCCGGGGCACCACCGTCGTCAACCTTCTGTCGAGCCCCGGCAGCGGCAAGACGGCCCTGCTGGAGCGCGAACTGGTGCTGGCGCGGGAGCGGGGCGTCACGACCGCGGCCCTCACCGCGGACCTCGCCACCGAGAACGACGCCACCCGGCTGGCCCGTGCGGGCGTCCCGGTCAAGCAGGTGCTCACCGACGGGCTGTGCCACCTGGAGGCCGACATGCTCGCCGGGCACCTGCACGACTGGCTGCCCGACGCCACCCGGCTGCTCTTCGTGGAGAACGTGGGCAATCTGGTGTGCCCGGCCTCCTACGACCTGGGCGAGTCCCTGCGCGTCGTCCTGGCGTCCGTCACGGAGGGCGAGGACAAGCCGCTCAAGTACCCCACCGCGTTCGGCCTCGCCCAGCTGGTGGTCGTCACCAAGTCCGATCTGGCCGGTCCTGCCGCGTTCGACGAGGCCGCCTTCCGCGCCCATGTGGAGCAGGTCAATCCCGGTGTCGAGGTGGTGCTGACGTCCGTGCGGACCGGTGAGGGCGCGGGAGTCCTGGTGGACCGTGCGCTCGCGGCGGCCGACGGGGACACGGTCCACGTACCGGTGATGGCGCGGGCCGAGGCGTGAGCACCGCTCCCGGCGTCCGCCCCGCCCCGGCACCGGACCCCGGTCCGCCACGGCGTGCGCGTGTCGTCGTACGGGGCGTGGTGCAGGGTGTGGGGTTCCGGCCGTTCGTGTACGGGCTGGCCACCGGTCTGGGGCTGGCGGGGCACGTCACGAACACCGGTGAAGGGGTGGTGGTGGAGGTCGAGGGCGCGCCGTCGGCCGTCGACCGGTTCTGCGCGCGGATCGCCCCGGACGCGCCGCCGCTCGCGCTGGTGGAGTCGGTGGAGACCACCGAGCTGCCCGTCACGCGGGAGCGCGGCTTCGGCATCGTCGCGTCCCGGACGGACGGTCCCGTACGGACGCTCGTGGCGCCCGACACCGCGACCTGCGCCGACTGTCTGGCCGAGCTCGGCGACCCCGGCGACCGGCGCCACCGCCATCCGTTCATCACCTGTACACACTGCGGGCCGCGTTTCACCATCGTCACCGGCCTGCCGTACGACCGTGCGCACACGACGATGGCGGGCTTCCCCCTGTGCCAGGACTGCTCCCGCGAGTACGGGGATCCCCTCGACCGGCGCTTCCACGCGCAGCCGGTGTCCTGTCCCGCGTGCGGGCCGCGGCTGCGGCTGGTGACCGGCGCCTCCTGTCCCGGCGTGCCGCCGCCGGCCGGCGACGACCCCCTCGGCGCGGCCGCCGCGCTGCTCGCCGCGGGCGCGGTGCTCGCGGTCAAGGGCGTCGGCGGCTACCACCTCGCCTGTGACGCCACCCGGCCGGAGGCGGTGGCCGCGCTGCGCCGCCGCAAGGCCCGGGGGGACAAGCCGTTCGCGCTGATGGCGCGGGACATCGGGGACGTCGAACACCTGGTGCACATCGGTCCGGTGGAGCGGGAGCTGCTCACCGGGCGGGTCCGCCCGGTGGTGCTCCTGCGGCGGCGCTCCGGTGTCCGGCCGGCCCCGGGGGCGCCGGTGCCCGCGGACGCCGTCGCGCCGGGCAGTCCGGACCTGGGCGTGATGCTGCCGTACACGCCGGTGCACCACCTGCTGCTCGCGGCGGCGGGGGCGCCCCGGCTGCTGGTGATGACGAGCGGCAACCTCTCCGGGGAACCCATCGTGACGGACGACGACGAGGCCCTGGTGCGGCTGGCGGGGACGGCCGACGCGTGGCTGACGCACGACCGGCCGATCCGGGTGCCGTGCGACGACTCCGTGGTGCGCGTCTGCGACGGCGAACCGCTGGTGCTGCGCCGCTCCCGCGGCTACGCGCCGCTGCCCGTCACGCTGCCGGTTCCCGTGGTGCCGTCGCTCGCGGTGGGCGGGGACCTGAAGAACGTCTTCTGTCTCGGGGAGGGACGCCGGGCCTGGCTGTCCGCGCATGTCGGGGACATGGACGACCTCGCCACCCAGGAGGCGTTCGGCCGGGCCGAGCGGCACCTGGAGTCCGTGACCGGTGTACGGCCGTCGCTGCTGGCCGCCGACGGGCATCCCGGCTACCGGTCGGCGGCATGGGCGCGACGGCACGCCGGGGGCCGTCGCGTGGTCACGGTCCAGCACCACCACGCGCACGTCGCCGCCGTCCTGGCCGAGCACCAGGTGCCGGCCGGCCACCGCGTCATCGGGGTCGCCTTCGACGGCACCGGGCACGGGGACGAAGGCGCCGTGTGGGGCGGGGAGTTCCTGATCGCGGACTACGACGGATACCAGCGGTTCGCGCACCTGTCCCATGTGCCGCTGCCCGGTGGTGACGCGGCGGTGCGGCGGCCGTACCGGATGGCGCTGGCGCATCTGCACGCGGCGGGCATCGGCGCCGCACCGGACCTGCCGTGCACGGCCGCCTGCCCGCCGGACGAACTCGACGTGCTGCGCACGCAGCTGGCGCGCGGGCTGAACTGTGTGCCGACCTCCAGCATGGGCCGGCTGTTCGACGCGGTCTCGTCCCTGGCGGGGGTGTGCCACCGGGCGGGGTACGAGGCGCAGGCCGCGGTCGAGCTGGAGGCGGCGGCCGTGTCGGCCGGCGACGTCGACCGCGACCCTCGCTACCGGTTCCGGCCGGCGGGCGGTCCGGGCCCGTCGGCCGCCGACCCCGCCCCGCTGCTGGCGGCGGTCGTCGAGGACGTACGGTGGCGCGTCCCCGCGGCCATGATCGCCGCCCGCTTCCATCTGGCCGTCGCCGGGCTGGTGCGGGAGACGTGCGTGGCGGCCCGTGCGGCGGCGGGACTGCGGACAGTGGCACTGACCGGCGGGGTGTTCGCGAACACGCTGCTCTCCTCGGCCTGCGCCCGGGAGCTGCGTGCCGCCGGATTCACCGTGCTGCGCCACCGGGAGATCCCGCCGAACGACGGCGGGCTGGCCCTCGGCCAGCTGGTCGTGGCCGCCCGGACGGGAGCCGCGAGCCGATGACGGGCGCGGGCGATCGCGCGCGCGACGAGTGAGGAGATCCGCATGTGTCTTGCGGTACCCGGCCGAGTGCTGGGCGTCGAGGAACGGGACGGTACCCGCATGGCCACCGTCGACTTCGGCGGTGTGGTCAAGGAGGTGTGCCTGGAGTACCTGCCCGATCTGCAGGTCGGTGAGTACGCCATCGTGCACGTCGGGTTCGCCCTGCAGCGGCTGGACGAGGAGTCGGCCCGCCGGACCCTGGAGCTGTTCGAGAACCTCGGCATGCTCCAGGAGGAGTTCGGCGATCCGTGGGAACAGGCCGCGCGCAGCGGCGACGAGGAACCGGCGCGGGAGGTACGGCGGTGAAGTACATCGACGAGTTCCAGGACCCGGAGCTGGCGGCACACCTGCTCGACGACATCCGGGCATCGGTGACCAGGCCATGGGCCCTGATGGAGGTGTGCGGCGGTCAGACGCACAGCATCATCCGGCACGGCATCGATCAACTGCTGCCGGAGGAGGTGGAGTTGATTCACGGACCGGGCTGTCCGGTCTGTGTGACCCCGCTTGAGGTGATCGACCGGGCGCTGGCGATCGCCTCGCGGCCCGAGGTCGTCTTCTGCTCCTTCGGCGACATGCTCCGCGTGCCGGGCACCGGGCGCGACCTGTTCCAGGTCCGCGGGGAGGGCGGTGACGTCCGCGTGGTGTACTCCCCGCTCGACGCGCTGCGCATCGCGGAGGAGAACCCGGACCGCGAGGTGGTGTTCTTCGGCATCGGCTTCGAGACCACGGCTCCGCCGAACGCGATGACGGTGCATCAGGCCCGCAAACGCGGCATCCGCAACTTCAGCCTGCTCGTCTCGCACGTGAGGGTGCCTCCCGCGATCGAGGCGATCATGCGGTCACCGGACTGCCGGGTCCAGGGGTTCCTGGCGGCCGGGCACGTGTGCAGCGTGATGGGGACCGAGGAGTACCCGGCGCTGGCCGAGCGGTACAAGGTGCCCATCGTGGTGACCGGGTTCGAGCCGCTGGACATCCTGGAGGGCGTACGGCGGACCGTGCGGCAGCTGGAGCGGGGCGAGCACACGGTCGACAACGCCTATCCGCGCGCCGTCCGGCCCGAGGGCAACCCCGGCGCGCGGGCCATGCTCGACGACGTCTTCGAGGTCACCGACCGGGCGTGGCGCGGGATCGGGGTGATCCCGGACAGCGGCTGGCGGCTGTCGGCGCGCTACCGGGACTACGACGCCGAGCACCGGTTCCAGGTGTCGGACATCGCCACGCTGGAACCGGCGGAGTGCCGCAGCGGTGAGGTGCTGCAGGGGCTGCTGAAGCCGCACGAGTGCGAGGCGTTCGGTACGACCTGCACGCCGCGGACCCCGCTGGGGGCCACCATGGTGTCCAGTGAGGGCGCCTGCGCCGCGTACTACCTGTACCGGCGGCTGGAACTGCCGGCGGCGGACGTGACCGCGCCGGACCGGGAGGCGAGCTCCGTTGTCTGAGTCCACGACGGCCCCCGACATGCTCTCCTGGAGCTGTCCGGCGCCCCTGCGCGACCGGCCGCGTGTGGTGATGGGCCACGGCGGGGGCGGCGCCCTGTCCGCCGAGCTGCTCGAGCAGGTCGTCCTCCCGGGGCTCGGCGGGGCGGCTCCGGCCGCGCTGACCGATTCCGCCGTGGTGGACCTCGGCGGTGCCCGGCTCGCCTTCTCCACCGACTCCTTCGTGGTCCGGCCGCTGTTCTTCCCCGGCGGGAGCATCGGTGACCTGGCCGTCAACGGCACGGTCAACGACCTTGCGATGAGCGGGGCCCGTGCGGCGTACCTCTCGTGCGGGCTGATCCTGGAGGAGGGCGTCGACATCGAGACCGTCGGCCGGGTCGCCGAAGCGCTCGGTGCCGCGGCTCGTGCCGCGGGGGTGCGCGTGGTGACGGGTGACACCAAGGTCGTGGAGGCCGGGCACGGGGACGGCGTGTACGTCAACACGTCCGGGGTCGGGGTGGTCCCCGCCGGGGTCGACCTGCGTCCGCAACGGGTGGTTCCGGGCGATGTCGTCCTGGTGAGCGGGGCCATCGGCGTGCACGGCGTGGCCATCCTCAGCCGGCGGGAGAACCTGCGGTTCGAGGTCGAGATCGAGAGCGACTCCGCGCCGCTCGGCGGGCTTGTCGAGGCGATGCTGTCGGTCACCCCGGATCTGCATGTGCTGCGTGACCCGACGCGCGGGGGTCTGGGCACCTCGCTCAACGAGATCGCCGTGGCCTCCGGGTGCGGGGTCGTGATCCAGGAGCGCGCGGTTCCGGTGCCGCCGCCGGTCGCCGGCGCCTGCGCCATGCTGGGGCTCGACCCGATGTACGTGGCCAACGAGGGCAAGCTCGTCGCCTTCGTGCCCCGGGAGCACGCCGACGCGGTGCTGGCCGCGATGCGGGCGCATCCGCTGGGCTCCGGGGCCGCCGCCGTGGGCGAGGTGGTCGCGGAGCATCCGGGCATGGTCGTCGCACGGACCGGGCTCGGGGGTACCCGGGTGGTGGATCTGCCGATGGGCGAGCAGTTGCCCCGCATCTGCTGACCCGGCTGTCACCGGGCCGGGCGGCGCAGCAGAGACCGAACAACGACGGGTGGGTGAGGTAGGCATGCAATCCACAGAACCGGCACCGCGGGTGGTCGTGGGCGTGGACGGATCACCGGCCTCGTACGAGGCGTTGCGCTGGGCCGTGCGGTATGCGCGGGCGATGGGCGCGGTGGTGGAGGCCGTGCACGCCTGGGAGACCCCGTCGTCCACGGGGTGGGCCGGCCCCGTGATCGAACCGGATTTCGACGCGGAGCAGGCCCGGGAGCGGTTCGCCGAGGCGCTGAGCACCGCGTTCCCCGGCGAGCGGCCCGCCGAGCTGCGCGAACGGCTGGTCGAGGGCGATCCCTCGGAGGTGCTGATCCGGGCCTCCGAGGGTGCGGAGCTGCTGGTGGTGGGCCACCGCGGACGAGGCGGGTTCGCGCGGGCGATGCTGGGCTCGGTCAGCCAGCGCTGCGCCCAGCACGCGTCGTGCCCGGTCGTCGTGGTGCGGCACCGGCAGGACGCGCAGGGCTGATCCCACCCGCCCGAGGACGGCGGTCACCCGGGCGCACCGGGTGACCCGCTTCCGTGTGCACGCCCCGTTTCAGCGGTCCGCGGGGCCGCCCAGGATTCCGGTCACCTCCCGGCGTACCGCTTCTCGCGCCTCGGCGGGCAGTGACGCCAGGCCGGTGCCGTCCAGGGCCTCGAGGGCCCGGTCGGGCCCGGTGTGGCAGGGAACGGTCTCGCTGATCACGTCGTAGCCGTCCCGGACGGCAACGAAGAGGCGGTGCCGGCCGTCGCTCCCGGTGTGCACGGCGGTGGCGACGACGAGGGGCGGCGGTCCGCCCGCTTCGCCGGGCGCCTTGTAGTACCCGCTGGTCACCGGGTCTCGCCAGCGCAGGCCGAGCAGCAGATGCCGTTTGGCCACCACTTCGGCGAGGTCGGTCTCGTAGGTGCCCTCCCGGTCCAGCACGGTCGCCCGGGCGTCCAGGACCAGCGCCGCGGGCAGCAGACAGCGCAGCGTGCTGCCCACGATGTTGCCGCCGACGGTGGCCGTCCGTCGCACGGCACCGGTGCCCACGGTGGAGGCGGCCCGGCGCAGCACGTCCGGCACGCGGTCGTCGACCTGGTGCAGCAGGACCGCGGCGCCCAGCGCCTCACGTTCCGTCAGGGTGGCCTCCGGCAGCTTGCGCAGCGACATCGCCTGCTCGGGAAAGCCGTCGCGCTGCCAGAGGGCCCAGACGAGTGTGGCGCCGCCGACGGGCACCGCCCCTTCGGCCAGACACTGCTGTGCTTCGGACAGGGATGTGGGCATACGCAACAGCACGACGGGCGACCTGCTTTCCTCAACAGGGGCGGAAAACCGAGGACTTACCGGGGCGATCACGGGCACTGCATTGTCGGCACGGAGCCGGGGGCGCGTACAGGGCTCACGGTGTGGCGGTGTGCGCCCGTGCGGCGGGACCATTGCGCCGAGTCGGGTACGTGCTCCATGGTTGACGCGCGTCACATGGCCCCTCACTCAGCTGAACCACATGTCCCGGAAGCGGAGATCGCATGTTCGGACGCTGTGTACGAATCCTTCTGTCGGTTGTCATACTCATGGCTGGACTGGCGGCGGGCACCGTCGCCACCGCAGGAACCGCGCACGCCGACGGCTGCTACACATGGACCCGCACCCTGTCGCAGGGCGCCTCGGGCGCCGATGTCACCCAGCTCCAGATCCGGCTCGGCGGCTACCCGGGCCACGGCTCGGTGCTGGCCGTGGACGGCGACTTCGGGCCCGCCACGGCGGCCGCGCTCAAGCGGTTCCAGTCCGCCTACGGCCTGGCCGCGGACGGCGTGGCCGGTCCTCAGACCTACAGCAAGCTGTACGCCCTCCAGGACGACGACTGCACGCCGGTCCACTTCTCCTACGCCGAGCTCAACCGCTGCAACTCCGCATGGTCGGGCGGCGCGGTCGGCGCCGCGACGGCCAAGTCCAACGCGCTGCGGACGATGTGGAAGCTGGAGGCCCTGCGGCACGCGCTCGGCGACGAGCCGATCCGGGTCACCAGCGGCTTCCGCTCCCACGCCTGCAACGACGCGGTGGGCGGGGCGAGCGGCAGCCGCCATCTGTACGGCGACGCGGCCGACCTGGGCGCGGGGCCGCACTCCTTGTGCACCCTGGCCAGGCAGGCCCGCAATCACGGCTTCCGCGGCATTCTCGGCCCCGGCTATCCGGGACACGACGACCACACCCATGTCGACCACCGCGCCAGTCGCTACTGGTCCGCGCCGACCTGCGGCATCTGAGCCGGCGCCGGCCGCTCGGAAGGTTCCCCGGCCCCACTCCGGGGAACCCCGGGGGCGGGCCCGGCCTGCGCCGGCGACGCTCAGAGCAGCCGGCGGATCTCGCCCCGCACGCGGTAGAAGCCGCCGGCCGCCGGGTGCAGCGCGTCCACGACGTAGCGCGCGCCGGGCTCCCGTATCGCGCGCGGGAACTGGACGTTCCACGACCCGTCGTAGCCCTCGGACACCACATGGACGCGCAGGCGCCCGTCGTGCTGCACGCACTCGACGACCACGGCACCGGAGGGCGGCTGGGCGACGGTGGCCACCGCGGTCGCGGTCGTGGCGGGTGCGTAGGTCGGCAGGGCCGCGGCGAGCTTGACGTCGCGCGCCACCGGCACCGAGCCCTGCTGGGCCGCGGAGACCGCCGCCTCGCTCGCGTCCACGCAGACCAGCGAGCCGTCCGTGGTCACCAGGTACAGGCGCTCGTCCCGGTACTGCATCGACAGCGCCGATCCGCCGCCCGTGCCGAGCTTCCACAGGCGGGTGCCGTCCCGGTCGAAGCAGTAGACGGACGACGACGCGTCCCCGGCGAAGACGAACCGTCCGCCGGGCGCGGTCGCGCACGAGTACACGGCGCTGTCGCAGGCGTAGGTGGCCTCGATGGTGCCGGTCGCCTTCGACAGCCGCTGCACCACCCGGTGCGCCGTCCCCGCGTAGACGGTGTCGTCCTCCTGCCAGCCGAACAACACACCGCCGCGGGTGGGCGTGTGCCACAACTCGCCGCTGCCGTCGGGCGCGTAGGCCGTGACTCCCCGGTGGTGGCCGTGGTAGACGGCCCGGTCGTCGGCGCGGACCATCCAGGCGTGGTCGCCCTGGCTGCGACGGGTCCACTGGTGCTCGTCCTCGTGGTCGATGACGGTGAGCCGGCCCTCGCGGTCCGAGACGTCGAGAACGCCCTCGTGGATGTCCAGCCAGAAGATGTCGACGTCGGCCGCGATGTCGTAGGCGGCGAACGGCAGCTTCGAGGACAGGTCGTAGACCCTGCCGTCGTCACAGCCCGCGTAGATCCAGAAGTCGTCCGCCACCAGGCACTTCACGCCGTCCGGCAGACTGAAGCGGGCCAGTACGTTGCCCTCGTGGTCCAGGGTGTAGACGTCGCCGGACTGGTTGCCGACCCAGCAGCGGTCGTCGTCGACATGGATGCCGAACGCCGAGGAGCCCGTGCCGAACCGCCACAGCACGGGGGCCACGGCGCGCGCGGTGGACGGGGCCGAGGTCACCTGACGCCGGGTCACCGCGCGTGGGGCCCGCTGTCCGGGCACGGCCGGCGCATAGCCCTTGCGGACCTTCTCCCCCACCTTCTTCGCGGCGGCGGCCTGGGCCTTCGCCGCCGAGGCGAACGTCGTCGTCTGGATCTGCCCCGCCGCGCCGATCCGGCCGTAGCGCACCGTCACCATCTGGCCCGCGACGGTCACTTCGTAGAACTTGTGCGCGCCGCCGCCCTCCTGCGACAGCTCCAGATACGTCGTCGACACCGTTGCCCCGGCAGACATGGCACACCCCTCCCCACGGGCCCGCGGCCGCTCCGGCGGGCCCACTGATCACACCGTAGGGGGCGCCTCTGACAACGGAGCCGCCGTCAGACGCCGAACTCCTGCGGCGGGAGACCGAGGGCCACGCAGGCGTCGCGGACGGCGTACTGCTCCGAGGCGTCGAAGCTGCCGTCGGCGCCGGCGACGACCATGCCCGTCTGCACGACGGCCCGCGCCTCGACCGGCTTCTTCGCCGCCTTGGCGATGTCCTCCAGCGCCCGCGCCTTGCCCTGCTCGAAGTTGGCCGTGAGCCGGTCCACGTGTTCGTTGAACCGCTTGCGGAGCTGGTCCGGCGGGAAGTTCTGCAGCACCTCGTTGGAGACGATCAGTTCCTCCACCCGCTGCCGCTCCGAGGGGTCGACCCGGCCGTCCGCCGCCGCGACCAGCGCGCACATCGCCATGCTCGCGTCCCGGTAGGCGCCGCTCTTGAGCTCCGCCTTGGCGGACGCGAGCTGGGACTTGAACAGTCCCAGCAGCTGGGCCTTGGAGCCGCCGGACGAGGACGAGCCGTGCCCCGGCTGCCGTGCGCCTCCCGCTCGTGCCCCCTGGGACTGCTGGAGCGTCCTGGCCTGGTCCTTGAGCCGGTCCCACATCGCCATTCGGTGCCACCTCGGTTTCTGTCGCGGTCCGTCCGGTCCTGGTCGCCGGTCCCGGATCTTTCGTCCGTCCGGTCAAACGGACGCGGCCCCGACCGTGTTCCCGCAGGGCAAAAGAAAAGCAAAACGCGCCCCACGGGCATGCCGCCGCCCCGGGCCCGACGGTCCGGGGGCGGCGGTCCTGCAGGGTGTCCGGTGCCGGCTCAGCCCACCGTCCACTTCTGGTTCGCCGCGCCCGTACAGGTCCAGATCTGCAGCCGGGTACCGTTGGCCGCGTTGTTTCCGGCCACGTCCAGGCACTTGTCGGCCTGTGGGTTGACGATGTCCCGCGCCCCGGTGACGACCCATTTCTGGGCCGCCGTGCCGTTGCAGTCCCACAGCTGGACCGGTGTACCGTCCGCGGTGCCGCCCGAGGCGACGTCCAGACACTTGCCGAGCGCCCGGATCGTGCCGTCGGAGCCCACCGTCCACCGCTGGGCGGAGGTGCCGTTGCAGTCGTAGAGCTGCACGGGGGTGCCGTTGGCCGTGTTCGCCCCGGCCACGTCCACGCACTTGCCGGCCAGCCCGCGGATCGCGCCGCCGGTCGAGGAGTCACTGGTCGTCACCGAGACGTGGTCCACGAGGAGTTGCTGCGGGAAGACGGTCGAGCCGTCCGGGTCACCGGGCCAGTAGCCGCCCACCGCCAGGTTGAGGATCAGGAAGAAGGGCTTGTTGAACACCCACTGCCTGCCACCCAGGTCGGCCGGGGTGCGCCGCTGGTAGACGTTCCCGTCCACGGACCAGGTGATCGAGTCCGGCGCCCAGTCGACGGCGAAGGTGTGGAAGGCGTCCGCGAAGGCCTGCTCGCCCGGCAGGGTGTAGCCGGCGCCGATGCCGCCGGAGCCCGAGTAGCCGGGGCCGTGGATCGTGCCGTGCACGGTGGAGGGCTCGAAGCCCACGTTCTCCATGATGTCGATCTCGCCCGAGTCGGGCCAGTTGACGGGCGTGCCCAGCATCCAGAACGCCGGCCACATGCCCTGCCCGCGCGGGATCTTCATCCGCGCCTCGATGTGCCCGTACTGCGCGGTGAATCTGCCCGCGGTGTTGAGCCGGGCCGAGGTGTACTGGCAGGTGCCGTACCAGCACTGGTAGTTGGCCGGGTTCTCCTTCCGGGCCGTGATGACGAGGTGGCCCTGGCCGTCCAGCGCGGCGTTGCTGTTGCCGGAGGTGTAGTACTGCCGCTCGTGGTTGTTGACGTTGTCGCCGGTCTCGATCTGCCACTTCGAGGAGTCGACGGCCGCACCGGCGGGTCCGTCGAAGGTGTCCGAGAACGTCACGGCCGCCGCGGCGTCGGCGCCGGCCGGTTCGGCCTGGGCGGTCGTTCCGGCCGCACCGGATGCGACGAGTACGGCGGACAGGGCGGCGATCAGCCATCTGCGGCGGGTGCGCGGAGAGAACATGGCTCTCCCTTCCGTACGGCGACCCGAGTGCACGGGTGCGCCGACCGAGGTTGTGGGGGTTGAATGCGCAACCACTTGATTTAAGGGATGAGATAACAGGCCGTCAAGACCCTGGTACAGACCAGGATGGGCCGACGCGCGGACGACGGCCCCGGACCCTGCTTCAGGCCGTGGTGCCCCACGAGGTCCGGTGCGCGCAGCCGGGGTCGTGTGCGGTGGCGCACGACGTCCACCAGCGTTCGCAGCACGCGGCCTCCACCTCCGCCTGTGCGAGCGCCGCGGCCGCCGCGTCCCGCCAGGCCGCCCGGCGGCCCTCCCGCTCACGCAGGACGGCGACGGCGCGCCGCTCCTCGGCGATGACCGTCTCGCGGACCACACCCACCACGGGCGCCAGGGCGGCGACGGCCATGGCGAGACTCGTCCACACGGGCACGGTGCCCCAGGTGCGCACGGTGCAGAAGGAGAGCCAAAGGGCCACGGCGACGTACAGGACGGTGAGAGCGCGGCTGCCCCTGCTCATGGCTCGTTCCCCTTCCCGTTCCCTCCGATGGACTTCTGATGCCCCGGATGTGCGCCGGCATGACAGGCCGACGGAACTCTCCATCAAGTCCCTTTGTTTCAATTTGAGTTGTCACCCTCCGGCGTCCCCTTGCGTCACACTGCGCCGAGGGGACCGGACCGTGGGGAGAGCGGGGGCGGGGCATGGTCGCGCACTGACCGGTCGTCGCCGCGGTGGCGGGGACACTGCTGGTGGTGGGGTGCACGGGCGGGACGGAGGAGGGAGCCGGTGCCGGGAAGCCGTCCGGGTCGCAGCGGAACACCCGGCACTCCCGGTCCCGGCGCGTCGTCACCGGCCGCCGTCGCCGAGGAGCCGTACACCCCGCCTGAGGACCGGGCTCCGCGGACCCGGGCCGAGGCGGTCGCCTTCGTCCGCGGACTCGGCGTACAGCCCGACTACTTCGGCGCCGGATTCCGCGTCCACCGGCCGCACGAGAGCGATCCGTCGCGGTGGGCCGTACTGGGCGAGGACTGTCCGCGGCGCCGTGAGCCGCTGCCGGACCATGTACTGGCCGGTGTCACCCGGGCGTTCGTCCTAGGACACGGACCGGGACGGCGGGGCGTTCCTCTACCGGGTCACCGGCGGCGCCCGCTTCGTCGCACTCGCGGACGACATCGGCCGGGAGGCGTGACGGGGCGCCCGGCCTGGACGTCGAACGGGTGCGCTACATTTTGCACGCCCTTGACCGCGATCATTCACGATCTCTCACGCTACGGACGGCACACCCTTGAGCGACATCGTCAACGGACTCGGCCGGGCCGCCGCCTACGGCGCACTCGGACTGGTTCTGCTGGTCCTCGGCATCGTCCTGGTGGACCTGCTGACGCCCGGGAAGCTCGGCCGGCAGATCTGGCAGGAGCGCAACCGCAACGCCTCCGTGGTCCTCAGCTCCTCGCTGCTCGGCATCGGCGGCATCGTGTTCACGTCGATCTGGACGACGTACGAGGACTTCGGCAAGGGGCTGGCGTCCACCGCGGTCTTCGGCGTGCTGGGCCTGGTGATGATGGCCGTGGCGTTCCTGGTGGTGGATCTGATCACTCCGGGGCGCCTGGGCGCCACGCTGGTGGAGTCCGAACCCCATCCCGCGGTCTGGGTGACGGCGTCCTGCAATCTCGCGGTGTCCGCGATCATCTCGGCGTCCATCGCCTGACGCCCGGCCTCATGCCCCGGGGCTCGGCGTCCCCCAGTGCCTCCAGGCGGAGAGGTCACCCGACGTGGCCGGGAAGATCCGGAACACCCGCGGGGAACCCCCATGGTTCAGCAGGAACCCAGGGATGCTCCGCTGCGGCGGCGTCCGCCCCTGCGCCCTCACGCCACCCGGGAGCGGGTCTGCGGCACGCCGCGCAGCGACGCCGGCTGGACCCGGGCGGCCGTACGGACGCGGTACGTCGTGCGGTTGGGGTCCACGACGGGCTCGCCGAGGGTGATCCGGCCGGCCGCGTGCAGCTCGTCGCACTCGGCGGTGGGCAGGGCCGCGTAGCAGCCGCCGGCGCCGGTGGTGGAGTCGAGGGGGCGCCAGTAGCTGTACCTGCGGCGGCCGTTCGCGTACACCGTGACGTAGGTGGGAGTACGAGGGTCGGCGATGATGCGCAGCGCGTCGGCGGCGGCACCCGAGGGACGTCCGTCCGGGACCGGGCGGACGGATGCCCTGGAGTGCCGGCGGCGGGAGGTCGGCAGGGCGACGAGGGGCGTCGTGCGGTCGACGGTGGAGAGCATCAGCAGGACCTTTCCGGAGCCGGACACGAGACCGTCTACCCAGCACCGCGCCGGAGTTGATCTCCTTTTCCGATCATTGTGCAACCTCACACCGACAACGCGGGCAGAGCTCACTCCGTTCCCGTGTCGGCGTGTCGCCCCCGGGTCAGCCGCCCGGGCCCGGATCCGGACGCACCGCGGCGTCGATGCCGGCACGCGCCGCTTCCAGCTGGGCCGCGAAGGCGATGCCGAGGAAGAGGGCGACGGCGGTGAGGTAGGCCCAGAGCAGCAGGGCGACGAAGGCGGTCAACGGCCCGTACAGCGCGCCGAACGCCCCGCTGCCCTCGACGTACAGCGCGAGCAGCCAGGTCGCGGCGACCCACAGCAGGAGATGGACCGCGGAGCCGAAGGCCAGCCAGGTGTAACCCGGCTGGGCGCGGCGGGGCGACCAGCGGAAGATCACCGCCGAGGCGACCCAGGCCAGCAGCAGCCCCACCGGCACGTCCAGCGCGCCCCACCACCCGGTGCCGCTGCCCCGTCCGGCCGCCACCTCGGTGACCGCACGGCTCACCGCGTCACCGGCGACGAGGACGACGAACCCGAGCACCATCGGCAGCCCCGCTGCGAGCGCGAGGAGGACGGCACGGCCGTACTTGCGGGGCAGGGGCCGGTCGCGTTCGATTCCGTAGATGCGGTTGGCGCCCCGCTCGATCTGGCCCATGGCGGAGGCGAGGTTGAGCACGGCGAAGCCGAGCCCGAGCCAGAGCGCCAGGATGCTCCCGAGGCCCTCGCCGGCGGTGCGACGGGTCCCGTCGAGGGCGTCCTCGACGACGTCCGCGCCGGCGCCCGGCACGATCCGGCCGAGGACGAGTTCCACGACACGGCCCACGCCCTCGGTGTGCACGGAGGTCGCGAGGCCCACCAGCGCCACGGTGAACGGCACGAGGCCCAGCACGACCTGGAAGGCGAGGGCCCGCGCGTTGGTGAAGCCGTCGGCGAAGCGGAAGCGGGCGACGGAGTCGGTCAGCAGACGCAGACCTCCGTAGTGCCGCAGCGCGGCGAACGCCTCGTCCCCGGAGAGCTCGTCCCCGATCATGTCGCGGGTCTGCGGGACGCGGACGACGGTTCCCATGCGCGGACCCTCCTGCCTGTGAGTGGCTTGTTCCCCTCACTGATCGCCCTTTTCGCTGCCGTCACACCTCTTGTAGTGACTCACAGGGCGTCCATAGGATCGCTGAACAGCACTACTGAAACGTTTCAAGCATCGTCTGTCAGGAACGATCAAGGGACGCAACATGGCTGAAGGATGGAAGCGCAGAGTCTTCCTGCAGGGAACGGTGGCCGCCGGGGTGGGCCTCGGGGGGGGGGGGGGGAGGGGAGGGGGGGGGGGGGGGGGGGCGGGGGGGGGGGGGGGGGGGGGGGGAGGGGTGGGGGGGGGGGGGGGGTGGGTCGTGACAGTCGCCCCAAACC
>NZ_JBVIGA010000019.1:56129-145346 GCF_055571035.1 Streptomyces malachitofuscus
TTCTGTAAGAAACGAGAAGTAGACGCAACGTAGTTGAGGGGGGGAGGGGCGGAGTCTTCTTGAGGGGAATGGTGACAACAGGGGTACCCCACGCCGCGCCCACCGCCGCCGCCCCGTCGGCGGTGGCCGCGCCGTCACGCGGGCCGGGAGCCGGCGGGCTGCGCATCGTGCGCACCCGTGTGGAGTACGCCGACACGCTCCTCGGCACGGACGTCGACCGCCCCCGCCTCTCCTGGGAGTTGACGGCACCTGGACACGGGGCCCGGCAGAGCGCCTACCGCATCCAAGTGGTCCGCGACCGCGCCCGCTGGGACGGCCGCAAGGTCTGGGACTCCGGGAAGGTCGACTCCGACCGGACGGTCGGAGTCGTCTACGACGGCCCGGCGTTGCTCCCCCGCACCCGCTACCACTGGCGCGTGCGGGTGTGGGACGCGAAGGGGCGCGCGTCCCGCTGGAGCGAGCCCCGCTGGTGGGAGACAACGTTGTCGAACGACGACTGGGGGGCCGGCTGGATCGGCGCCGACGCCCCGCCGCAGCCGCCGTCGTTCCAGGGCGCCTCATGGATCTGGTCACCGGACGCCACCTCCTCCGACGCGCCCGAGGGCCCCCGGTGGTTCAGGGCACGGCTGGCCCTGCCCGAGGGGGCGGCGGTCCGGCGGGCGGTGCTGGTCGCCACCGCCGACGACGACTTCACGCTGTACGTCGACGGGCAGCGCGCGGCGCACGCTCCCGAGCAGCGGGACGGCTGGCGCACCGGCCGCACCGCGGACGTCACCGGACTCGTCGGCGGCGCCTCACCCGGGGGGATCGTCCTCGCCGCGCTCGCCACCAACCGCGGCGGAGCGTCCGTCAACCCCGGCGGGTTGCTGGTCCGTCTGCTCGTGGACACGGCCGACGGGGAGCACCACGAGCTGGTCACCGGGCACGGGTGGAGCGTCGCGGAGACGGAGCAACCGGGCTGGCAGCAGCCGGACTTCGACGACGGGGCGTGGCCGGAGGCCGCCGTTCTCGCGCCGTACGGACAGGGGCCGTGGGGCTCCGGCGTGTCGGTACCGGTGCCGGAGCAGCCCGCGCCGCTGCTCCGCAGGAGCTTCACGGTGCGCAAGAAGATCTCCCGGGCGCGGCTGTACATCAGCGGCCTCGCCTACTACGAGGCGCACCTCAACGGCCGCCGGGTCGGACGGCAGGTCCTCGATCCCGGCTTCACCGACTACGACGAGACGGTGCTGTACGCGGTGCACGACGTGACCCGTCTGCTGGAGCGCGGCGAGAACGCCCTCGGTGTCACCCTCGGGCGCGGGTTCTACGGCATGACCACCCCGAACGTGTGGAACTGGCACCGTGCGCCCTGGCACGGGGAGCCGCGTCTGCTCGCCCGGCTGGAGATCGACCACCCCGACGGCTCCCTCACCACGGTCGTCTCGGACGGCGACTGGCGGCTGACCGAGGGCCCGACCCGCTCCGACTCCCTGTACGCCGGTGAGACCTTCGACGCCCGGCTGTCCCCCGATGGCTGGACCCGTCCGGGGTTCGACGACAGCGCATGGCGCCCCGCGGGAGTGCAGGAGGCGCCGGCCGGGACACTGCGGGCCCAGCCGCACGACCCGATCGAGATCACCGAGACGGTGCGGCCCGAGAAGATCAGCGAGCTGCGTCCCGGGGTGTACGTGGCCGACATGGGCCGCACCATGGCGGGCTGGACGCGGCTGACCGTGCGGAACGCCGCCGCGGGCACCGTGGTGCGGCTGGTGCACGGCGAGAAGCTGAAGGACGACGGCAGTGTGCACGCCGAGACGGGCCATGTGCCGGGGCGCTTCCAGACGGACGAGTACGTGTGCGCGGGCGGCGGCGAGGAGGTCTGGGAGCCCTCGTTCTCGTACAAGGGCTTCCGCTATGTGCAGATCAGCGGGCTGCCGGCCCGGCCCTCCCCCGGCCAGGTGCTGGGCCGGGTGGTGCACACCGGGGTCGAGGAGGTCAGCGACTTCGCGTGTTCCGAGCCGTTCTACGAGTGGCTGGACGGTGCCATGCGGCGGACCGTGCTGAACAACCTGCACGGCATACCGACCGACACTCCGATGTACGAGAAGAACGGGTGGACCGGTGACGCCCAGCTCGGGGCGCCCGTCATGGCGTACGCCTTCGGGATGCACCGGTTCCTGTCCAAGTGGCTCGGGGACCTGGCGGACAGTCAGACGCGGGCGGGACAGCTGCCGGTGATCGTGCCGAGCGGCGGCTGGGGGTACCGGGAGGCGGCACCCTCCCCGGAGTGGACCACGGTGTACCCCTTCGTGGTGCGCGAGATGTACCGCGTGTACGGCGACGAACGGGCGGCCCGGGAGCACTGGGACGCCCTGGTGCGCTACCTGGACTGGGAGCTGAACCGGCTCGAGGACGGGCTGGCGGTCACCGCGCTGGGCGACTATCTGCCGCCGGGATACGGGGGCAATCCGCCCGAGGACACCCGGCTCACGGCGACGGCGTATCTGTACCGCGCGCTGCTGCACACGGCGGAGACGGGTGACCTGCTGGGCGAGAAGGCAACCGCCGCCCGCTACCGGGAGGCGGCGGGGAAGCTCAAGGACGCCCTCAACGCGGAGTTCCTCGGTCCGGCGGGGCACTACCGCACGGCGAAGGACCCCGGCTACCGGCAGACCTCCAACGCCGTGCCCCTGGCCTTCGGTCTGGTGCCGCCGGGGGCCCGCGCCTCCGTCGTCGACAGCCTGGTGAAGGACATCGAGGAGCGCGGCAACCATCTCGACACAGGCGCGCTGGGCACCAGCGTGCTCCTGCGGGTGCTGTGCGCCCACGGGCGGCCGGACGTGGCGCACGCCGTGGCGACGCAGCGGACGTATCCGAGCTGGGGGTACTGGCAGGAGAACGGCGCCGACACCATGTGGGAGATGTGGCCGCTGGACTCACGCTCCCGCGACCACTACTTCCAGGGCACGGTCGTGCAGTGGCTCTACGAGAACGTGGCCGGTCTGCGTCCCGGTGACGCCGGATACCGGACCTTCGTGGTGCGGCCCGACGCCCGCACGGGGGTGGACTGGGCGCGCACCTCGATCCGCACCGTGCGCGGCACGGCCGCGGTGTCCTGGTCGCGGATCGACGACCGGCTGCGGCTGACGGTGCGGGTTCCCGTGGGCGCGACCGCCGACGTCCATGTGCCGGGCGACGACCGGTCCCGGGTGACCGCTCCCGAGGGCGCGGAAGTCCTGCGCACCGAGCCGGGGTTCGTGGTCTACCGGGTGCCGCACGGGACGTGGGAGTTCACCGGACGCGCGTAGGGCGCGGGCGCGGGGCGGTCACGGCGGTGTCGGTCGGGGGACCGTGCCGCCGGGGCCGTCCCTCACCGGTGGGGTGACCCCTCGGCGAGCGGGTCGTGGCCCCAGTTCATGAGCGAGTGGCGCCAGCGGGTGTCGCCCACGTCGCCGGACGGGCGCTGGGCGAGGTGGCGGCGGATGTAGCCGACCACCTTGCGCATGTGCTCGTAGTCGTCGTCGGAGAGTTCCTTGCGGCCGGCGCGGAGGATGCCGACGATGCGGCGGCCGGACGCGTGGCCGGTCGACTCGCCACCGTCCTTGTGCTGCCCCGCAGTGTGGGACTCGTCCGTGTCCAGCCACTTCTCCAGGTCGCCGGGCTTCATGTTGACCAGCTCGCGGAACTCGTCCCAGGTCTCGTCCTTGCGCTCCGGGTCCACGGCGCTCACTTCTTCTTTTTCCTGAGCGCGGAGGGCTTGTGGACCGCCGGCTTGCCCGACTTGTCGCTGCGCACCTCGTACTGCGGCTCCTCCTCGGAGGCGGCGACCGTGCGCCCGGCCGCCTCGGTGCGTTCGGTGATCTTCTTCTCGACCTTGCCCGTCGTCTCGCTGCCGTGGCTGCTCCAGGCGACCTCGTCGCCCTGGTGGAGATCCTTCCCCCGGTCGCCGTCCTTGCTCATCCCAGGCCTCCTTCGCGTGGCGGTCGGCTCGGTTCCACCCTGGTGGCAGGGCGGCCCACGCGCATCTCGGAGCGGGCACACGTCCGGGCCGGCCCCTGCGGGCCGGCCCGGATCGGCGGGGCGGGTGGCTCAGACCAGGTCGAACCGGTCGAGGTTCATGACCTTGTCCCACGCGTTGACGAAGTCCTGCACGAACTTCTCCCGGGCGTCGTCGCTCGCATAGACCTCCGCGAGCGCGCGCAGTTCGGAGTTGGATCCGAACACCAGGTCGGCGCGGGTACCGGTCCACCGGACCTCGCCGGTGGCCGCGTCCCGGCCCTCGAAGGTGGTCTGGTCCTCCGACGTCGCCTTCCACGTCGTGCCCAGGTCGAGGAGGTTGACGAAGAAGTCGTTCGTCAGCGTGCCGGGCGCGGTGGTGAACACGCCGTGCGCCGTCTGCCGGTGGTTCGCGCCCAGGACCCGCAGACCGCCGACCAGGACGGTCATCTCGGGGGCGCTGAGCGTCAGCAGGTTGGCCTTGTCCAGCAGCAGGAACTCGGCGGGCAGACGGTTGCCCTTGCCGAGGTAGTTGCGGAAGCCGTCGGCGGTGGGCTCCAGCGCGGCGAACGACTCGGTGTCGGTCTCCTCCTGCGAGGCGTCCACGCGGCCCGGCGTGAACGGGACCTCGATGTCGACGCCGCCGTCCTTGGCGGCCTTCTCGACGCCCGCGGCGCCGGCCAGCACGATCAGGTCGGCGAGCGAGATCTGCTTGGTGCCGGTCTGCGCGGAGTTGAAGGAGCCCTGGACGCCCTCCAGGGTGCGCAGCACCGTCGCCAGGCGGTCGGGGTCGTTGGCCTCCCAGCCGCGCTGCGGCTCCAGGCGGATGCGCGCGCCGTTGGCGCCGCCGCGCTTGTCGCTGCCGCGGAAGGAGGACGCCGACGCCCACGCCGTCGACACCAGATCGGACACCGACAGGCCCGAGGCGAGGACCTGCTCCTTGAGGGCGGCGATGTCCGCGGCGTCCACGAGGTCGTGCGTCCGCTCCGGCAGCGGGTCCTGCCACAGCAGCGTCTCCTCGGGCACCTCCGGGCCGAGGTAGAGGGACTTGGGTCCCATGTCGCGGTGGGTCAGCTTGTACCAGGCGCGGGCGAAGGCGTCCGCGAACTCGTCCGGGTTCTCCAGGAAGCGCCGGGAGATCGGGCCGTAGACGGGGTCGAAGCGGAGCGCGAGGTCCGTGGTGAGCATCGTCGGCTGGTGGCTCTTGGACGGGTCGTGGGCGTCGGGCACGGTGCCGGCCCCCGCGCCGTCCTTCGGCCGCCACTGGTGGGCGCCGGCGGGGCTCTCGAACAGCTCCCACTCGTAGCCGAAGAGGATCTCGAAGAAGCTGTTGTCCCAGGTCGTCGGCGTGTTCGTCCACGTCACCTCGAGACCGCTGGTGATCGTGTCGGCGCCCTTGCCGGTACCGTAGGTGCTCTTCCAGCCCAGGCCCTGCTCCTCGAAGCCGGCGGCCTCGGGGTCGGGGCCTACGTGGTCGGCCGGGCCGGCACCGTGGGTCTTGCCGAAGGTGTGGCCACCGGCGATCAGGGCGACGGTCTCCTCGTCGTTCATCGCCATGCGGCGGAACGTCTCGCGGATGTCGCGGGCCGAGGCGATGGGGTCCGGGTTGCCGCCCGGGCCCTCGGGGTTGACGTAGATGAGGCCCATCTGCACGGCGCCGAGCGGGTTCTCCAGCTCCCGGTCACCGGTGTAGCGCTCGTCGCCGAGCCAGGTGGACTCGGGGCCCCAGTAGACGTCCTCCTCCGGCTCCCAGACGTCGGCGCGGCCGCCGGCGAAGCCGAAGGTCTCGAAGCCCATCGACTCCAGGGCGACGTTGCCTGAGAGGATCAGCAGGTCGGCCCACGACAGGCTCTTGCCGTACTTCTTCTTCACGGGCCACAGCAGGCGGCGGGCCTTGTCGAGGTTGGCGTTGTCCGGCCAGCTGTTGAGGGGGGCGAAGCGCTGCTGGCCGGCGCCGGCGCCACCGCGGCCGTCGCTGATGCGGTAGGTGCCCGCGCTGTGCCAGGCCATCCGGACGATGAGCGGGCCGTAGTGGCCGAAGTCGGCGGGCCACCAGTCCTGGGAGGTGGTCAGCACCTCGGCGATGTCCCGCTTCACCGCCGGCAGGTCGAGGGACCGGAACGCCTCGGCGTAGTCGAAGTCCTCACCGAGCGGGTTCGCCACGGCCGGGTTCTTGGCGAGGATCTTCAGGTTGAGGCGCTCGGGCCACCACCGGTGGTTTCCGCCGCCCTGGGTGGGGTGCGGGGCGCGCCCGTGCGCGACCGGGCAGCCACCCGCTTCCTCCGCCTTGGGTTCGGTGACGATCGCGTCATGGTTCTCGGTCATGGGGATCCTTCCGGGCGAAAACGTTCGCGCAGTCAGGTACTGCGGGAGGAGGAACAGCCGGGGCACAGGCCCCAGTAGACGACTTCGGCCTCGTCGATCACGAAGCCGTGACCGTCGGACGCGGTCAGACAGGGCGCGTCGCCGACCGCGCAGTCGACGTCGACGACCAGACCGCAGGACCGGCACACCAGATGGTGGTGGTTGTCCCCGACGCGGCCCCCGTAGCGGGCGGGGCCCCCTGCCGGTGCGATACGGCGCACCAGCCCCGCCTCGGTGAGCGCGTGGAGCGCCTCGTACACCGCCTGCAGGGAGACGTGCCCTATGCGCCGGCGCACCTCGGTGGCGAGCTCCTCGGCTCCGAGGTGGCCGCCCTCGCGGACGGTCTCCAGGAGGGCGACGCGGGCCGCCGTCGCGCGCAGGCCCGCACCGCGGAGCTCCTCGGCGGTGGTCGACGGCCGGGATGCGGTCATGCGCCGAACCTATAGGCCCAGACACGAATAATTCCAGAGAACGAACCGGTCCAGTCTTGGGGCGTGTCCGGTTGCTGCGGGTGTCTCCCCGGCTGTTCCGTGTGCCGAGGGTCAGGCGGCGGGGTCCAGACGGACGCAGCACCGGCCCGCTTCCGGCGCGAGACAGGCCTCGAATCCCGTTGCGCCGAGCCCTTCGAGCATGCCCCGCATCAGGTGCAGGTTCATGCCGCACACCGTCTGCGTGTGGGCGCGGGCCAGTGCGTGGAAGGGGCAGTTGCCCAGCACGACGGACCCGCCGTCGTGCCGCGGCTCGAAGCCGTGGCGCTCCAGCACACGGAGGAGCTGCGCCTCGTCGCCGTCCGCGCCCAGCCGTACGCCCAGTTCCCGGGCCCGGCGGTGCAGCACCTCGCGCACGGGTTCGCCGGTGGCGCCCGACTCCTCCACGGCCTGGGCGAGCAGCCGGCCGGCGAGTTCGTAGCGCCGGTCCGGGAGGCTGACGGCGATCTGTGCGGCCGAGCGCCGGTAGAGCTTGGCCGGGCGGCCCGCACCGGGTCCGCTGCGTCCGCTGCGCCGCACATGGAGCACGTCGAGCAGGTTCTCGGCGGCCAGCCGGTCCAGATGGAAGGCCGCGGTCTGCCGGGCCAGCCCCAACGCCTCCGCCGCCTCGTCCCGGCCGACCGGGTGGCCCCGGCCCACCACGTAGTCGTAGAGCCGCCGGCGGGTGGGCTCGTCGAGAGCGGCAATGGCCGAGATGTCCTTGTCGCGCACTTCTTCCGTGTCGTCCACGAACACCAGTGTAAAAGCAACAGGCATTGACTAAAGAGCGGAACCGCGCTTCTATCGTTAATGAGAGTTGTCGATAGAAGAAAGGTGCAGGCCATGGCCTCCACAACCACGAGTGGCACGCCGGTCACGCCCCGGCGGGCCGCGCTCACCGACCCCGGTTACCAGGCGTACGTCATCCTCCGCACCGGCTTCACCGTGGCCCCGATCCTGTTCGGGCTGGACAAGTTCGCGAACCTGCTCGTGGACTGGCCCGGCTACCTCGCGCCGTGGATCGACGACGTCGTTCCGGGCAGTGCCCAGTCGGCGATGTACGCGGTGGGAGTGATCGAGATCGTCGCCGGTGTCGTCGTGGGCATCGCGCCGCGCTTCGGGGGCTGGCTGGTCGCCGGCTGGCTCGCGGGCATCATCGTCAACCTGCTCACGCTCTCCGGCTACTACGACGTCGCGCTGCGCGACTTCGGACTGCTGCTCGGCGCGGTGGCGCTGGCACGGCTGGCCCAGCGCCACCACGGCACCCGGCCCTGACGTCAGTACAGGACGCGCAGCGCTCCGGGCAGGACCCGGACCGTGACGGGGAGGGCCGCGTCGACCTCCCCGTCGGTGCCGTAGGGGATGTCCCGGTCGGCCTCGATGCGGATCTCGCTGCCCCGCAGGATCCGCACCTGGGGCCGGCGCACGTGTGCGCCGGTCCTGAGCTCCTGCATCAGGGCGAAGAACAGCCGCCTGGGCGCGTCCTCGATCATCACGACGTCCAGCAGGCCGTCGTCGACGCGGGCGTCGGGGGCGATGGCGCGGCCGGAGCCGTAGAAGCCGGAGTTCGCGGCGACCACGGTGTACCCGGTGTGCGGGTGTTCCTCGCCGTCGACGGTGACGCGGTAGCGGGCGGGCCGCCAGCCCGCCACGGCCCGCAGGCCGCCCGCGTAGTAGGAGGCGGACCCCTTCAGCAGCCTGGACCGGTTGGCGTGGCGGTTGGCGAGCGCGTCCACACCGGCGTACACGCTGCCGAGCACCACGGTGCGGTCGTGGACCGCCGAGGTGACCTCGATGGTGTCGACCTGCCGCGGCTCACCGTGCAGCAGGATGCGGGCCAGTTCCTCCGGGTCGCGGGGCAGGCCCAGGGCGCGGGCGAAGTCGTTGCCGCGTCCGGCCGGGACGAGCCCGAGGGTCGCGCCGGTGCCGCTGAGGGCGCCGCCGACGCCGCCGGCGATGCCGTCGCCGCCCACGGCGAGCACGACCCGCCCCTGCTGTCCCGCGTCGCGGGCCAGTTCCCGTGCGTGGGCCAGGCTGCGGCTGTAGGCGGTCCGCAGGTCGGCGCCCTTCTCACGGAGGTGCCGGGCCAGGGCGAGCAGGGCTGCCGCTGAGGTGGCCGCGCCCGCGGTGGGGTTGACGACGGCGGTGAACTGGCGCATCGGGGTGCCTCCGGGGCGGGCCGACGGGTGGGGAACGGACAGGTGGCCGACGGGACGTACCGGTCAGTCGGCGGGCAGGAGGACGCCGGGGTTGAGCAGTCCCGCCGGGTCCAGCCGCCGCTTCACGGCGCGCAGGGCGTCGATGCCCAGGGGACCCGCCTCGCGGACGTACCAGTCCCGGTGGTCGGTGCCCACCCCGTGGTGGTGGCTGATCGTGCCGCCGGCGGCGAGGATCGCCTCGTTGGCGGCGTGCTTGGCGCGCGTCCAGTGCGCCACGGCGTCCTCGCCCTGGGCCGAGACGACCGTGAAGTACAGGGAGGCGCCGTTCTCGTAGACGTGGGAGATGTGGCACATGACCAGCGGCGGGGTGCCGGCCTCGGTGAGCGTGGTGGTGAGCGCGTCGCGGACGGAGGCGTACAGCCCGGGCACGCGGGACCAGAACGTCGCCGTCTCCAGCGTCTCCGCGAACGCCCCGGCGTCCAGGAGCGCGTCGCGCAGGTACGGGGCCGAGTAGCGTCCGTGCGCCCAGCGCCTGCCCGGCTCCTCGCCCAGGGGTGTGCCGCCGCAGTCGCGCAGGACGGCCGCGGCGCGCTCCCTGCGGTGCGCGGTGTCCTCCTCCGTGCCCTCGTATCCGGCGACGGCCGTGCAGCCGGCGGCCTGTTCGGCGACCGAGCCGATGGCCTGCGGGTTGGCCAGGCCGATCAGCGTCTCGGTCTCGTCGGACAGGCGCAGCACGGTGGGCCGCGGTCCGTCCTGGGCGAGCCGGCGCAGCGCGGTGGTCCCCTGGTCGAACGAGGGGAAGTGCCAGCCCTCGTACACGGCGACCGGAGGGACGGGGCGGATGCGCACGGTCACCGAGGTGATGACGCCGAACGCGCCCTCCGATCCGAGGATCAGCTGGCGCAGGTCGGGTCCGGCGGCCGAGCGGGGGGCGCGGCCGGTGTCGAGGGTGCCCTCGGGGGTGGCGAGGGTGAGGGAGAGGACCATCTCGTCGAACCGCCCGTGGCCGGCGGACGCCTGGCCGCTGGAGCGGGTGGCGGCGAAGCCGCCGATGGTGGCCCACTCGTAGGACTGGGGGAAGTGACCGAGGGTGAAGCCGTGTTCGGCGAGGAGCGCCTCGGCCGCCGGGGCGCGCAGGCCGGGCTGCAGGGTGGCGGTGCGGGACACCGGGTCGAGGTCGAGCAGGGCGTCCATGCGCCGCAGGTCCAGGGCGACGAAGGCGCCGCGCCGTTCGGGGGCCAGGCCGCCGACGACGGAGGTGCCGCCGCCGAAGGGCACCAGCGGCAGCTCGTGCTCGGCGCACACCCGTAGGACGGCGAGCACCTCCTCGTGCGTGGAGGGCAGGAGTACGGCCGCGGGGACGGCGGAGATGTCGCCCTCGCGAATGCGCAGCAGGTCGGGGGTGGACTTGCCACGCGTGTGCCGGACGCGGAACTCCGCGTCGGTGCGCACATGGGCCTCGTCGCCGAGCGCCTCGGCCAGGGCGCGGTGCGCGGCGGGTGCCAGCGGGCTCGTGGGGACGGCCATGTCCTCGATGGCGACGGGGGCGGCCTCGCGCGGCTTCACACCGAGCAGATCGCGCAACAGCCCGATCACCGTGTCGGGCAGCGGCGTCGCCTTGGCCGGGTCCCCCCAGCCGCTCCACAGCATGTCCATGACTGTCGTCCTCATCGGTCGGAAACGAGCGATGCCGTCGCCCGACGGCCTCACCTGGCGTTACACTGTGACACATGACGCCTATTCGTCACAACGCTTCCGGCGGTTCGGACAACGACGCGGTGCTCGACGCGGTACGGGACTGCGTCCTGGCCGTCGGGGTCCGCCGCACCACGCTCACCGACGTGGCCCGCCGCGCCGGGGTCTCCCGGATGACGCTGTACCGGCGGTGGCCCGATGTGCGCACGCTGGTCGGTGACCTGATGACCCGGGAGTGGATCGGGGTCGCCACCGGGGCGATGCCCGAGCGCCGGCCGGGGGTGCCCGCACGCGAGGTGATCACCGAAGGGCTGGTGGCGGCGGTGCGTGCCTTCGGCGCCCATCCGCTCTTCCGGAAGATCCTCGACGTGGATCCCGAACTGCTGCTGCCCTATGTGCTGGACCGCCGGGGGGCGAGCCAGGAGGCCCTGCTGGACATGCTGGCCGCCGTCCTGCGCGAGGGACACGCCGACGGCTCGGTACGTGCCGGCCATCCGGTGCGGCAGGCCCGGTCGGTGCTGCTGATCGTGCAGTCCTTCACCCTGTCCCTGCGGACCATGGCCGAAGAGGACGACCCCGAACTCGCCGCCGAGGCCTTCCTCGGCGAACTGCACGACATCCTGGAGAGGACCCTCACGCCATGACCTCCCCCAACGGCCCGGCTCCCGCGTCCTCCCTCTCCGCCGCCCGGCGCTCGCGCGAACTGACCGACTCCGTGGGCGGACCCGTCGTCGACGTCCTGGTCGTCGGGCTCGGCGCCACCGGCGCGGGCGCCGCGCTGGACGCCGCGGCGCGCGGACTGAGCGTGGTCGCCGTCGACGCCCACGACCTGGCCTTCGGCACCTCCCGCTTCAGCAGCAAGCTCATCCACGGGGGGCTGCGCTACCTCGCCTCCGGACGGCTGGACGTCGCCCACGAGAGCGCGGTCGAACGCGGGGTGCTGATGGAGCGCACCGCTCCCCATCTCGTTCAGGCCCAGCCGTTCGTGCTGCCCCTCACCCCGCTGGTCTCGCGCGGTCAGGCCGCCCTGGCGCGGGCCGGGTTCCGTGCGGGCGACGCGCTGCGGCTGGCCGCCCGCACGGCCCGGGCCACCCTTCCCCCGCCGCGCCGGCTCTCCGTGGTGGAGACCCGTCATCTCGCCCCCGCCCTGCGGCGCGACGGCCTGCGCGGCGGCCTGCTGTCGTGGGACGGCCGGCTCACCGACGACGCCCGTCTGGTGACCGCCCTCGCCCGCACGGCCGCGGCGCGCGGTGCGCGGATACTGACCCGGGTCAGGGCCCTGGAACTGACCTCGACGGGGGCCCGGGTCCGTGACGAACTCACCGGGCGTACCGGCGAGATCCGCGCCCGCGCGGTGATCAACGCGTCGGGCGTCTGGGCGGGCGGCCTCGTCGACGGCGTCCGGATCCGGCCCTCCCGCGGCACCCATCTCGTCCTGCGTCCCGAGAGCCTCGGGACTCTGGCCGCCGGCCTGCACATCCCCATCCCCGGGGAGAACAACCGCTTCGTGCTCGTCCTCCCCCAGGAGGACGGCCGGGTCTACGTCGGTCTCACCGACGAGCCCGTGGACGGCGACATCCCCGACGTCCCCCAGGCACCGGAGACGGACATCGGGTTCCTCCTGGACGTCCTGTGCTCCGTACTGCACGTCCCGGTCCACCGCGGTGACGTCGTCGGCGCCTTCGCCGGACTGCGCCCGCTGCTGGACACCACGGCGGAGCGCACGGACACGGCTCCCAGGACCGCCGACCTCTCCCGCCGGCACGCGGTGCTCACCTCCTCCGAGGGCGTCATCACCGTCGTCGGCGGCAAGCTCACCACCTACCGGCGCATGGCCGAGGACGCCGTCGACGCCGCGGTCCGGGTCCGCGGGCTGGCGGCCGGCCCGTCCCCCACCGCGTCCCTTCCCCTGGTGGGCGCCGCGCCGCCGCACGTCCTCGCGGCACTGCCCGTACCGCGCCGGCTGGTGCGGCTCTACGGCGCCGAGGCACCCGCCGTCCAGGCTCTCGCCGCCCGCGATCCCCGGCTGGGCGAGCCGGTGCTGCCCGGGTATCCGGTCACCGGCGCCGAACTGCTCTGGGCCGTGCGCCACGAGGGAGCGCTCGACGAGGAGGACGTGCTCGACCGCCGCACCCGCATCGGCCTCGTCCCCGCCGACCGGACCATGGCGCTGGAGGAGGTACGCGCGGTCTTCACCCGAGCGCTCTCCCACGGCGGTTGAGTCCGCGGTCAGCGTGCGCGGACGCCGACCTCGTGGAGCGAGTAGCCCCAGTCGGTGCCCCGGTCCAGGAAGTGGATGCGGAGGTACCGGGCCGGTGAGGGGGTGAACACGGCCGTGTCCAGACCGCCGTCGCCGGAGGTGGTGGACCACACGGTGCGCCAGTCCGTGCCGTCGGCGGACAACTCGATGCGGTACGAGGTGCCGTACGCGCGTTCCCAGTCCAGGGTGACCCGCCCGATCCGGCGCGTGTCACCGAGGTCGATACGGAGCCACTGACCGTCGCTCCAGTCGCTGGCCCAGCGGGTGCCCCGGTCGCCGTCCACCGCCCTGCCGGGCGCGTAACTCGTGAACGGGTTCCACTCCGCCGAACTGGCCGTCGCCCGGGCGCCCTCGGCGAGGTTCACCCCGGCCCGGTGCCGCTCGGAGGCCCCCCAGGTGTCGAGGTAGGACTCGGCACCACGGAAGAGGTCGTCCACCACGTGCCGCCCGCCGACGCGGCGGATGTCCTCGATCCAGTCGGGGACGAGGCCGTAGTGCGCGGCGCCGTCGGTGTTCAGGTCCCAGGTGCGTTCGCCGGTGGTCTGCCGGTCCAGGACGGAGCCCCCGTCGACACTGCGGAAGGGGTAGGTGACGGGATCGGGGGCGTCCGCGCCGCGCGGGGCGGGCCAACCGCCGACACCGTTCATGTCCGTGCCGTAGCCGTAGCCCACGCCGTACTCGTCGCGCAGCGCAGCCGTGCGGCCGGCCTCGGCCACGAAGCCCTCGGAGCCGTGCATGTACTGGGCGACGAAGCCGCCGAGGCCGTAGACCCGTTCGGTCCAGTTCAGGTCCATCCAGCTGTGCGAGGAGAGGACACCGGGGTACGACTCGGCCTCGAAGATGTCGAGCACCCTGCCGGTGGCCTTGACGCTCATGTGGTCGATCTCGAGCATCATGTTGCGTTCCATCATGCCGCGCACGGCGTACTCACCGAGTGCGGTGAGCCCGCGGACGTTGCACCGCGCGCCGGCGTCGTAGGCGGGTACCCGCACGCCTGCCGGCAGCTTCTTCTCGGCGCCGGGCGCGGGGGCGAGACCGATGGGGTTGTCGGCCTGCGGGCCGCGGCACTCCTCGGTCCGCCAGAAGGTGCCGGTGGACAGGAACTGCCCGACGTTGATCGCGGTGCCGAGCGTCCCCGAGTCGAAGCGCACCCCGCACAGCGCGTTGTCGAACTTGTGGCACAGGAACATGCTGCGCACGCCCAGCGCGTGCAGTTCGTCGAGGCCTGCGTCGATGTCGGCCCTGTCGCACTGCGGGACGTCCAGGATCTGCTTGCATCCGAAGGGCTCGGAGGTCTCGACGCCGAGGACGACCGCGAGCTTGCCCTGCGCGATGACGTCACGGGCCTGGGCGCTGTCGGTGACGATCCGGAACCAGCCCTTTCCCGGTCCGCCGTACATGCCGTCGATGTAGGCCTGCATGTCGTACGTCAGCCGGGCCTGCAGCCGGATGGACGTCATCTCGTCGCAGCCGCGGTCCTTGAAGAAGTAGACGGAGCAGATCACGCCGTTGGTGACGAGGTCGTTGACCATCACTCGCTGGCCGCCGCGCCAGGCCCGCTCGATCCAGGCGTAGTAGTTCTGCTGATGGGTCAGCGAGTCGTGGGCGGGCCAGTCGGCGAAGGTGGGCCAGCCGACCGGATCGTGCCTGCCGTCACCGCCGTTGGTGATGAAGTCGAAGACGGCCAGCGAGCCGTCGGGGTAGTGCTCGGGGCAGTCCTTGAGCGCGTCGGCGATCCCCTCGGCGGAGAACGCCTTGCCGCAGATGAGCCGGCCGCCGAAGGCCTCGTTGGACATGATGTGGTTGTGCGCGTCGACGAACCCGCGCACCTCACCGGCGGAGTCCGTCCCCGTGAACGGCTCGCCGGTGACGCCGACCCCCGAGTCGGGCGTGGGCCGGGCGGGCGGATCCCACCAGTCCCCGTCGGCGGCGGCACCGGGGGTGGGGCCCAGGGCCGCGGCCAGCACGAGAAGGAGAAGCGTGACGATCCTCAGGTCTCGTCGTGTGCGATACGTGGTCACTGCGCACGTCCCTCCGCCGACGGGAGTTGTCATGACCTGTACAGCCACTTGGAGGGAGGATCGCTACTGACGGGTACGCCGTCAAGTACCCGCGTCGCCCGCGTCCGACCGCCGCGCGAGGAGTCGACGTGACCTGGCTAGCCCCTGCCGCCGGTCTCGTAGTGCAGGGAGATCGAGCGCAGGACGTCGGCGGAGGACACGTCGGTGCGGCCCTCGTCGTGGACCTCGGCGAGCTGGACGAAGGCGAAGGTGAGCGCGGACGTGATGTGCACGATGGCGGGACCCAGCTTCTCCGTGACGATGTCCGCCACCTCGCGCGCGCTCGCACCGGCGGGCAGCTGGACGTGCGGCAGCATCTCCTCCAGGAGCGTGGCGATCGCTCCGTTGCCGGCCACGTCTGCGCCCGGGTCCTCACGCAGCCGCCGTCGCATCTCGAGGGCCTCGGTGAGGATGCCGACGCTCCGCTGCATGATCTCCCGCTGCTCCATGTGCACAGCCTAGACAGGACCGGCGGCGGGCAGGGCGGGAACGCGGTCGCCTCCACCGGCGGTCCCGCCGGGTACGCGACTGGCCCGGCCGTTCACCTGCCGGATATCATCCTTCTCATACATGAATGCACGTTTTGCCCCTCGAGAGCGTCCACCGACTGTGTGAGCGTCCTCGCCCGAGTGAGTGATCCATGTCCCGCACCGGCTCCACGGACGACGGCGACGAGCTTCTGATCAGGCTCGGGACGCTGACGGCTCAGGCACGGGCACTGGCGGAGGTGCAGCGCTCCCGGGTGGAACTGGCCGTCGCCCTGCAACGCGGCATGCTGCCGCGGGGGCTGCCGGTCGCCGACGGTGTGCGGCTGGCGGTGCGCTACGCGCCCGCCTACCAGGGTCTCAACGTGGGCGGCGACTGGTACGACGCGTTCACCATGCCCGACGGCCGGATCGGCCTGTCCATCGGTGACGTGCAGGGGCACAACATCGAGGCGGCCGCCTTCATGGGGCAGGTCAGGGTCGGGCTCCGCGCACTCGCCTCCGTCGACAGCGATCCGGGCGAGCTGCTCGCCCGGACGAACGAACTCCTGCTGTCGCTGAACTCCGATCTCTTCGCCACCTGCACCTTCATGCGGCTCGACCCGCGAACCCGGCTGCTGGAGAGCGCCCGCGCCGGGCATCTGCCGTGCGTGTGGGCCACCGCGGACGGCCGGTCCGGGGTGACCGAGGACGAGGGGGGCCCGCCGCTGGGCGTCCAGCCCGGGGTGGTCTACCCCGTCACCCGGTACCGGCTCGACACGGGCGGGGTGTTCGTGATGGTCACCGACGGGGTGGTCGAGGGCCCGTCCATGCGGCTCGACGAGGGCCTGGACCAGGTGGTGCGGCTCGCGGGCATCGCGGCCGTCGCCCGCATGGACACCGACGCCCTCGCCGCGGCCGTCATCAAGGGCGCGGAGCGGGTGGGGCACGACGACGACGCGGCCGTCCTGGTGATAGGGCACGACGGACGGGACACTCATCCATAGGGCCGACAGGAGCGCACGTCTCGCCTCGCCGACACGGCGGCCCCGGTGTGTGATGGCTTGTGTGGTGGCTCGCAAGGATCTTCGTACACCGGCCGTCTTCGTGCTCGAGACGCTGGCCGTCGCCGCCTGCTACTACGCCGGGGGACGACTGGGGCTGCTGCGCGAACTGACCGTCGCGGGTGCGGTGGTCTCGCCCCTGTGGCCCCCGACCGGGGTGGCCGTGGCCTCTCTGCTGATCTTCGGACTGCGCTCCTGTGTGGGAATCGCCCTCGGTGCCCTGCTGGTCCTGCTGCACCTCACCACCCTGCGGTGGTCCTCCGTGGGCGTACTCGTCGGCAGCACCGCGGCTCCGGTGTGCGGGTATCTCCTGCTGCGCAGGGTGGGCTTCCGTACCGACCTCAGCCGATTGCGCGACTGTCTCGCCCTGGTGTTCCTCGGTGCCTTCGCGGCCATGCTGATCAGCTCGTCGACCGGCGTCGGGCTGCTCGTCGCCACGGGCGATCTTCCGGGGAAGGACTTCTGGGCGGTGTGGCTGGCCTGGTGGGTGGGTGACGCCATGGGCGTGCTGCTCATCACCCCCGTCCTGCTGCTGCTTGTGCGTCTGCGTGCCCCGCCGTCCTGGTCGAGGTGGAAGGAGGCGGTGGGTCTGATGGTGATCGCGGGCTTCCTGGTGCCGGTGGCCACGCGCAGTCCGGCGAGTCTGCTGTTCACCATCTACCCGCTGCTGATCTGGGCGGCGCTGCGGTTCCAGCTGCCCGGCAGCATGCTGTGCGCCGTGTTCGCGTCCGTCATGGCCACCATCGCGGCGACCGACCGTCTCGGGCCCTTCGAGCACATGACCTCGGTGGAGGTCATGCTCAATCTGCAGTCGTTCAACGGGGCGATGGCCCTGACCTCGCTGCTGCTGTCGGCGGTGATCACCGAGCAGCACAACACCAGACGCTCCGTGGAGCATGCGTGTCAGGAACTGGTGGAGGTGCTGGGGCATCTGACGGCGGGCGAGTCCGGAGGGCGGCCGCCGCGGGACGCGGACTGACCCGGTTGCGTCCCCGCGGGCGCAGCCCTCCCAGGGACAGGAAGGGGGCGGCGGGGACGAACAGTATGAACGCAACCGCCGGCGGCATGGTCCCGGGACGCCCGGGTTCCTAGCATCACGGCCCGTGCGCGATCACGCGCCGTCGAACCAGGAGCCGCGCCTTGAACAGAGTTCCTCCTCCCACCCGCGTCCCCCGATCGTCCCGCCTCCGTCGAGGCCTGTGGCAGGTGGTGGGTCTGGGTCTCGCCGGCGCCGTCACCGGCGCCCTCACCCAGGCCCCGGCCGCACACGCCGAGGAACCGGGGCCCGCCCCCGTCGCCTGCCCCTCCGGCCTGGCGGGTGAGGCCACCTGCTACACCGGCCGGGACGCGAACGGCGCCCACTACGCGATCGCGATCCCCGAGCGCTGGAACAGGTCACTCGTCGTCCATGCCCACGGAGGCCCCGGCCTGGGTGCGGAATCCGACCCGGAGCGCAGCGTCGAGGACCTGGACCGCTGGCAGGTGATGGTGGACCAGGGATACGCCTGGGCCGGCTCGTCCTACCGCCGGGGCGGATACGGCACCCGCATGGCCGCGGCCGACACCGAGAACCTCCGCCGCCTGTTCGCCCGGGAGTTCGGCCCGCCCCGGCGGACGTATCTGCACGGCCAGTCCTGGGGAGGCAACGTGGCCGCCAAGGCGGTCGAGACGTACGGCGGGGCGAACGGCCCCTACGACGGCGCGCTGCTCACCAACGGCGTCCTCGGTGGCGGCTCGCGCGGCTACGACTACCGCGTCGACCTGCGCGTCGTCTACCAGTACTACTGCCGGAACCTGCCGCGTCCCGGTGAGCCGCAGTACCCGCTGTGGCAGGGGCTGCGCCCCGCCTCGACGCTGACGACGGCGGGGATGCGCGCCCGGCTGCAGGAGTGCACCGGCTACGCGTCCCCTCCGGAGGAGCGCACCGTGCTCCAGCAGCGCAACCTGGACGACATCCTCGCCGTCACCAAGATCCCCGAGCGCACACTGGAGTCGCACCTGCGCTTCTCGGTCTTCACGTTCCGGGACATCGTGCACCAGCGGCTGGGCGACCGGAACCCGTTCACCAACGAGGGTGTGCGGTACTCCGGTTCGCACGACGACGAAGCGCTCAACGCCGGTGTGGAACGGTTCACCGCCGATCCGACGGCCGAGCGCGACCTGTCCTACGACAGTGACCTCACCGGCAAGGTGAGGATCCCGGTCCTCACGCTGCACGCCAAGGACGACCCCACCGCGTTCGTCGAGCACGAGGCCGCCTACCGCGACACCCTCAGGGGTGCCCACCGGGACCGGTACCTGGTGCAGACGTTCACCGACGAGAAGGAGCACAGCACGCTCAGCACGTCCGAGTACGCCAACTCCCTCGCGGCCCTGGACCACTGGGTCCGTACCGGCGACCGGCCGGCGCCCCGGTCGGTCGCCGCGTCGTGCGCCGCGTTCGACCGGACGTACGGCACCGGGTGCTTCTACGACCCCGAGTACGTGCCGTCGCCGTACGCCTCACGGATCCGGCCGCGTCCGGGCGGTACCGCCTGGCCCGCCATGACGGCCGCACAGGAGAAGTCCTGGAGCCGTGTCGAGGGGGTCGGCATCGCTCCCTGACCGTCGGGGGGACGGGCGGCCCGGTCACGCGTCAATCGGCCAGGGAGCCGGCGTCCCCCATGACGACCACCGGGTGGCGGTCCGGGTCGAGGGTGCGCAGCAGTTCCTTCATGTGGGGCCTTTCGAGGCTGACACAGCCCTGTGTGGGTCCCTGGTGGTCGACGTGCAGCCAGATGCCGCCGCCCCGGTCGGCGCCGCGCGGACGGGTCAGGTCCAGTGGAGTGGTACCGGGTTCGCGGTTGTAGTCGATGGCGATGACGTAGTCGAAGGACCCCTCCAGCGGCTCCCCCCTGAAGCCCGTGCCGCCGGCGCGGAACCCATCCGAGCGGTCGTACGGCAGCTCGGTTCCGGGATCGGGCAGCAGGCCCCCGGCGTCGGTGAGGGTGAACACGCCGATCGGTGAACGGAGGTCGCCCGCCCAGTGGTCGTCGGTCCAGCCCTTGAGGGCGTTGCGGGCGGGCCACGCCGGGCCCGCCTCCCAGCCGGAGCCGGTGTGTTCGTACAGCACGGCCTCGGAGCGGTTGGCGTCCCTGCCGCGGCCGGTGACGACGAGCACCTGGCGGGCGTTGTCGGGAATCCACGCCCTCGTCCGGGGACCGAGGCCGGGGATCCGGGCGGGCGGTGGGGTCTCCGTCCCGGCCCGGCCCTGGGCGGTGCTCGCGGTGCCGGGCGGCCCGGCCGCCGGTGCGGTGGCGGCGGGTACGTCCGGCGTGGTGGTTCCGGTGCCCGCCCCGCATCCGGTCAGGGCTGCCACTACGGCGAGGACGACGGCCGGAAACGACACGCGGCCGCGCGCCCGGACGGGTACGCCGGCCCGCCGCGCGGCCCGGGACGGAGCTCGGTGACGCGGACGGTGCGGGCAGTCGGTCGATGAAGCCATGCCCTCAGCCTGACTTCGACTCACCGGATTCGCCTCGGCTCCCCCGCGCGCGTCCCGTGAAGTCCCCCGTCTGCGCACCTTCGGAGGGAATCAACCGGCCCGGGAAGACACCCGCGCGGGTGACGGGCCCGCACCCCGGGTGGAGTACGGGCCCGCCGGACGGAGCAGCGCGCGGGTGCGGCGCTAGCGGTTGATGACGAACTGCGAGCCGGGTTCGATCACCACGTCCCCTTCGGCCGAACCGGTGATGGTGACGTCCGTCAGAGTGGCGCTGCCGCGGGCGCCGCCCATGGCGAGGATGCCGGACCCGTTGGTGGACCGGTCGATGGTGACGCCGGAGATCCGGGCGTCCGGCACCGCTCCCCCGCCCGACTTGAACTGGATGCCGTCGTAGGTCGAGTCGTGGATGTCGGTGTCACGGATGACCACACCCGGGATGTCCGGACCCTGGGCGAACAGGGTGATGGCCCCGAACTCCTGGTCCTCGTTCCAGAAGGCGCCGCCGGTGCGGTACAGGCCGTTGTCGGCGATGAGTGTCCGCCCGGAAAAGGGGAGGGGGTCGTGGTCGGTCGCCAGCATGATGCCCGGGTAGTTCATCGTGTCGTGGATCAGGTTGTTCTCGATGGTGTTGCCGTGGCCGCCGTAGACCGCGATGCCGTTGGCGCGCCAGGGCAGCTGGACGGTGTTGTTGCGGAAGTGGTTGTCATGGCCGACGTCGACCGACGGATCCTTGACGTACTTGCTCGCCCACACCGCGAGCGCATCGTCGCCGGTGTTGCGGAACGACGAGTTCTGCACGCTGGAGTTGCGTGTTCCGTTGGCGAGGTTGATGCCGTCCGCATAGGTGTTCCGGATGCGCATGCCACTGAACTGCAGTCCGTCGGCGGGACCCCACAGCTCGGGAATGTTGCTGTAGTCGCGGCCCACCCACACACCGACGTTGGCGTGCTCGATCCATACGTTGCTGATCTTCGTGTTCCTGCCGAACCGGCCGTTGAGACCGACTCCGCCCTCGGCACCGCCGTCACCGCCCCGGATGGTGCCGGAGCCGAAGATGGCGATGTCCGAGATCCTGGTGTTGTCGTCGATGTCGAAGCCGAAGTTGCCCTCGTGCGGGTGGTTGATGCCGCCCGCCTGGTGCGGTGGTGTCAGGGTGTGGAACTGCGAGTGCCACATGCCGGCGCCCCGGATGGTGACGTCCCGGATGCCGACCTGGTTGTACTGGCCGCGGTTCTGCGGGTCGTCGGTGAGGATCTTCTGCTCCTGGCGCCATTGGCCCGGCGGGACCCACACGCAGTCGATCTGCCCGTTCTGGTCGGCGGACACGGCACGCTGGAGGGCGTCGGTGTCGTCGATGCCGTCGTTCGGGACCGCCCCGTACTCGGTGATGGAGACGCATCCGGCCGGCTTGTCGGAGGGTGGCGCCACCTGCTCCAGATCGACCAGGTCGACGACGTAGAAGGCGGCGGTGTCGTCGGTGTCGCGCTGGAGCCGGAAGACGGTGCCCGCCCGATAGGTCGTGCCGAGCAGCGCGTGGGACTCGTCGAACAGCCTGCGGGCGTCCGCCTGCGGCGTGTTGGTGAGTCCCTCGGGGGCGTCGGTGTTGCCGTACAGCCAGCTGTGCTTGGAACTGAGTCCGATCTTCCGCACGAACGCGCCGTCCGCGTAGAGGCTGAGCGTGGCCTCGGTGCCCCCTCCGCCCGGGGCGTCCGGGATCGAGTTGCGCACGACGACGGAGTTGGCCGGGCCGGTGGAGGTGAACTGCACGTACTGGCCGGTGGAGTCGAGCCGGACCGACTCGCGTCCCGAGGACTCGGTGGCGAAGTTGGTGTGGCCGAAGGTCCGCTTGGCGTCGGCGGTGAGGAGGGTGCCCCGGTAGGTTCCGTCCTCCGCCTCGTACTCGGTGTACGGCACCGCGGCGCCCCGGCCGACCACGATCGGGCGGGTGAGGACGTTGTTGTTCTCGTCGGTCTCGTCGACGGTGTCCGTGGCGTCCGCCGTGGCGGTGAGGACACCGGCACCGCCGGTGGCGGTCCAGGTGCCGTCGACGGCGACCTCGGCGGTCTCACCGGCGGCGATCTCCCCGGTGGCTCCGTCGAGGGTGGTGTCACCCACGGCGAGACGGGTCACCGAACCGGCGGGGGCCGGTGAGGTGCCGCGGTTGTGCACGGAGACGGTGAAGGACACCGGGGCGCCCGTGGCGGGACTCGCGGGGTCGGTCCTGATGCCCCGGACCTCGAGGTCGGGGCCCGGTCTCCGGCCCACGGTCAGCCGGTCGGCGGCGGTGCGGCTGTTGTTGGTGTCGTCCAGCTCGGGGAGGGTGTCCGTCGGGTCCACCACGGCGGACACGGTGTAACTGCCCGCGGGCCGTCTGCCCACGTCCACGGACACGGTCGTGGAGGCACCAGCGGCGAGTTCTCCGACGGGGGCGCTGCCCGCGACGGAGCCCTCGACGGTGACGTCGACGGTGGCGGCGGCGGAGGCGGCCGTGCCGGCGTTGCGCACGGTCGCGCGGGCGGTCACGGCGTCCGCCTCGGTGGGTGAGGAGGGGGTCCAGGTGAGGTCGGAGACGAGCAGATCGGGGTTGGGGGCGGCCGTGCCCATGACTTCCAACTCGGCCACCTGGGCGCCGTATCCGGAGGAGTTGTGCGTGAACCTCAGCCGTACGTCGGCGTAGCGGCCGCCGACCGGGATGGTGACGGTGTTGTCGTTCGAGCCGGGGTCGAAGGTGTAGTCGGCGCGGGGCTTGAGCGAGGTGAAGGTGTCCGAGGTCTGCTTGCGGCCGAGGACCTCGATGCCCTGTGTGCGCTTCGCCCAGAGGGGGTCGGGGTTGAGCCTGACGACGACGGCGTCGAGGTCGGCGTCGGCGCCCAGTTCGGCCGTGAGGTCGGCGGGATGGCCATGGGACTCCCAGTAGGTGCCCAGGTCACCGTCGTTGGCGTTGGTCGCCACGAACGAGTGAATTGTGGAGGAGGCCTCGACGGGCTTGCCGAGCGCCAGATCGGTGCCGTCCGCGGGCGGTTCCTCCGGACTGTCGCCGTAGACCTCGATCTCGGACAACTGGGCAGCGTTCCAGCCGGTGTTGGCGCTCACCCGGACACGGATGTGACGCACACCCCGGGCCGTGAAGTCCACGGTGACCGTGTTGCCGCGCTCGGGGTCGAAGCGGTGCGCGGCGGAACCGGAGAGGCTGGTGAAGGAGGTGCCGTCGGTGCTGCCCTCGACCGCGAGGGTCTGGGTGCGGGTCTCCCATGCGGTGGGCAGTTCGAGAACGACCTGGTCCACCTCCACGGTGCCGCCGAGATCGACGCCCACCCACTGCGGGAACGCCCCTGCCGGGCCCTCCCAGTAGCTGAGTTGGCTTCCGTCGCTGAGGTGGGCGGCGGGGTAACCGGCATGGGAGCCGCTCGCCGTGACGCTCTTGCCGAGCGCCAGATTGGGGCCACGGACCGCTGTCCCTGCGGCGGTGGCCGTACCGGGCTGGAGACCTACGGCGATCAGGCCGGCCAGGAGCAGGCCGGTGATCGTCCGTGGGCCGAAACGCTTCCGTCTCATGAAGTCCTCGTTCCACGGGGGGTGTTGAGGGCGAGTGCCGAAGGAGCAGTCCATGCGACTGCCATGGATTGCCATGAGCCAGTGCATCTTTTGCATCACATCGTTCATTTATTGCGTCTCGGGGAGAGAACTTTCCGGCTCGTGCCCCTCTTGTCAATGGCATGCGCACAACGTCCCCGTCGGGTCGTGTCGTCCCCGGCGCCCCGTGGGACCGTCAACCGGGAACGGTCAGAAGAAACGGTCAACCGTGCCCGGCCGTACCATGGCTGGCCACCAGGCGAACCAACGGGAAGAAAGAGGCATCGTCATGTCCGAGAACTCGACCGCCGCCACCGACCTCACGTCGCAGTACACCGCTCAGGTCGCAAGCGACCTGGAGCGCAACGTGAAGGAGCAGGAGCGGGTCACCGCCGAGATCGCCGCGCTGCAGGAGCAGCTGACCGTGCTTCAGCACAACCACACGATCCTGGTGAACATGCAGCAGGCGCTGGGCCTCGTCCCGGCGCCCGTTGAGCCCACCGCCGTGCCCGAGCCCGCGAAGACGGCCGCGGACGAGGCGGCACCCGGCGCCGCGACCGTGCCGGCGCCGCGCCGGAGGGGCAGCGCCAAGTCGAGGGCGGAGAAGCCCAGGCGGACGAAGAAGGCGGCCGCGCGCACCACGCCGGGCAAGCAGGTGCGCAAGTCCTCCGCGGCGAAGGCGGAGCGGCGCGCGTCACAGACGGCCAGGACGGAGGGCCCCAAGCTGGTCGAACTCGTCCGCCGGCACCTGAGTGAGCAGAAGGAGCCGCGTTCGGCGGCGGAGGTCACCGCTGCGCTCGGGACCGCGCACCCGGAGCGCACCATCAGGACCACGGTGGTGCGCAGCACCCTGGAGGGCCTCGTCGCCCGCAACCAGGCCCAGCGCACCAAGCAGGGGTCGTCGGTCTTCTACACCGCGTCCGACACCGACACCCAGGCCCCGAAGGGGGACACCGACCCGTCCTGACACGGCGTCGGACGCTCACCGCTCCGTGTGCCGCACCTCCATCGGCTCGAAGCTGATCCGGGTGCGGGCCGTACCGCCGTTCCAGACGACCTCGATCGTCCCGTCGTCCACCCGTACGCGCTCCACGGCCTCCGACAGGGGCGCGGCGTCGGTGTCCCCGGTGAGGGACGCCAGCGCGACATGCACGGAGGTGCCCCCGCAGTCACCGGTCAGGCACGGAACCTGGGCCCAGGGCGTCCAGGCCGTTCCCCGGGGGGCGCGGACGAGGCCCGGGGACGACTCGCCCCAGCCGTGCAGTCCGTACAGGGCGGAGGTCAGGGACTCCCCGGGGCCCGTGGCCCAGCCGGTGTGGGTGACACGGGATCCCGCCGGTGCGCCCACCACCCGGTGGGCCCGCAGCTCGTACCGGCCGTGTGCCACGGTGACACTCTCCACCCGCAGACCCGGCACCATCGGCGGACCGCCGGCGAACACGGGCCGGTGCCACGATGCGGCCCAGCCCCAGCCGTCGCCGTGGCCCGCGCCCAGAGGGTGGATACGGCGGCGCACACTCCACCGGCCGCCGGTCTCCACCGACAGGTGGTTGTCGGCGAGGTTTCCGGGTGCGGTGGGTCCGGTGCGGGTGGAGTAGGCCTGGCGTCCGTAGTGCGGGTCGTCCTCGTCCGCCGTCTCCCCTTCGTGCGGGCGCACATGGTCGCTGCCGTGGTTGTGGAGCCGGACGATCCCGTCGGCCCGTGTGGCCTGGACGAGCAGTCCCGGAGCGGGCAGGGCCAGCACCCTGTCGGAATCCTCCACCGGTGCCGGCTCCTCGCGTGCCGTCCAGAAGGCGTGGTCGGCGGGGGCGAGCAGGGCGACGAACGCCTTCGACGCCCAGTACGGTGACGCCGGTCCCGAATAGCTCTGCAGACTGGCCTCGTGCGGGCCGTACCAGCCCGGGCTGAGCAGTCCGTCGGCGGTCACCGCGCCCCGGTCCAGGAAGTGGCGCAGACTGCCTCCGGCGATACGGCGCGAGGCACCCGGTGTCAGCGGGGTGTGCCCGGTGACCGCGCCCAGTGAGACGGCCGCCGATGCGGCGAAGCGGTACGTCAGCGACCGGCCGAAGTGCAGCGGCGCGCCGTCGCCGCCGAACATCAGGGCGTAGCTCTCCAGATGGGCGTGCAGGCGCCGGCCGTGGTGCGCCAGTGCCTCCCGGTCGTCCGCGAGAAGCGCGTCGAGGACCGGGTAGAGGTGCAGGGCCCAGCCGTTGTAGTGGTCGAAGGCGCGCCCGTCCCCGTCGGCGTACCAGCCGTCGCCCCGGTACCAGCCGTCCAGCAGCTCCAGTGCCCGCTGCCGCGCCGCCGCCGTCCCGGCGTCACCGCGCCCGACGGACTCCAGGAAGCCGGCGACGGTGTACGGGAACAGGTACCAGTTGTTGGGCGCCGGGGTGTGGCGCAGCGCACCCCGCAGCCACTCCTCCGCGCGGTCCTGCACACCGGGGTCCAGGTGCTTCCACAGCCAGGGCGCGGTCAGCCGCAGTCCCAGCGCGACCGACGCCGACTCGACCATCGGCTGGCCCCGCACGTCGAAGTCGAGGATCAGCGGCCAGGACTCGGTGTCGTCGCGGCCGGGCGTGCGGGTGCCGGCCGCGAGCCCGTTCGCGTACCGCTCCAGCAGACCGTGGGGGTCGTCCCCGTCGGCGCCCGCCACGCGGAAGGCGGCGGCGAGGAACGTCCTGGCATAGCCCTCGAGTCCGTCGGAGCGCACCCCCGAGCGGGAGGGACGCCCGGGCAGGTCCAGCAGGGCGCAGCCGGGGGTGCTCCAGCGCCAGGCCGCGGCGAGCAGTCCGTCCGCCACCGCCTCCCAGTGGGCGCGGGTGTATCCGGTACGGGGGCTGACGTCGTGGTCGTCGACGGGAAGTGCGAACGGGACGGTCATGCCAGGAAGGCCAGCCTTTCGCGTCGTACGGGGTGGAGGAAGTCCCTGCCGGAGGCCCAGCGCGCGATGTCGCAGAGGGCGAGATCCGCCAGCCGGCCCCACTCGTTCCCCTGGGAGCCGGCGAGATGAGGGGTGATCAGTGCGTTGTCGCAACTCCACAACGGGTGCTCGGGCGGCAGGACTTCGGGGTCGGTCACGTCGAGCACGGCGCGGATCCGGCCGGCCAGCACCGCGTCGGTGAGCGCGTCCTGGTCGACGACCGCACCGCGCGCCGTGTTGATCAGTACGGCGTCCGGCCGCATGGAGTCGATCAGTTCACGGCCGACCAGCCCGCGGGTCTCGGGCAGCAACGGGGTGTGCACGCTCACCGTGTCGCTGCGCCGGAACAGCTCGGCCCGCCCGACCGGTTCCACACCGAGCTCCCCGGCCTCGCGGTCGTCGACGTACGGGTCGTGCAGCAGCACCTCGACGTCGTGCGGGCGCAGCAGGTCGATGACCCGGCGGCCGATGAGGGACGCCGAGAGGATGCCCACGGTGCGCCGGTGGTTGCCGACCGTGCGGGGGGTGCGGAGCCAGTCGGGCCCGGTACGCGTGGCGCGGTAGTCACGCGCGCGCTCCAGCACCCGCTTGCCGGTCAGCAGGATCATGGCGAGGGTGTACTCCGCGACGGGGACGGCGTTGGCCGCGGCGGCGGAGGACACCTCGATGCCGCGCTCCCAGCAGGCGTCGGTGACATGGCCGCGTACGCTGCCCGCGGTGTGGACGACGGCCCGCAGCCGGGGCGCCGCGTTCAGCACGTCCGCGTCGAGGGGCGGGCAGCCCCAGCCGGTGACCAGCAGCTCGACGTCGGCGAGCACGGTGCGGGCCCGTGGCGTGGTCAGGTCGTCCAGCACCGGGAGCGGGGCGAGGTCGCACAGCGCGCCCAGCGCCGTCAGCGACGCGTCGTCGAGGACCGCGGAGGCGACGTCGGGGGACATGGCCAGTGCGGCGCGGGGGCGGCGGCCCGGGCCGGGCGTGGACTCGGTCATGGTGGCGGGGGAACTCCTTGTGCGGGCGGGGCGCCTCCCGCGGCTCCTCCGTGTCCGGGACACGCCTGTTCGGTACGGGGAAATCGTCAACGCCCGACCGGCGAACGGTCAATGGACCGTTCAGAGGCAAATGAAGCGTTCATACGATCACTCTGTTCGCTCTGTCTCCCCGTCGCCGGTCCGCGTCCGGGTCGATCCGCGCACGCTGAGCGCGGGCAGCAGCTCGATCCGCCGCACCGGGGCCCCGCTGTCCCCTGCGGTGTCGAGCCGCTGGAGCAGCAGCTCCGCCGCCACCCGGCCGACCTCCGCCTTGGGCGGGGCGACGGCGGTCAGCGGGGTCGTCCCGAGCCCGGCCACCACGTCGTCGTAGGCCACGACCGAGCAGTCCTGCGGCACCCGCACCCCGTGGTCCGCGAGCCGCTGAACGAGCATCAGCGCGTCCACGTCACCGTGCAGCACCGCCGCCGTGGCACCCACCTCGCGCAGGAGTTCGTGCAACGGCGCCGTCTCCGCCGCCGCGTACGGACCGTCCTGGCCGGCCTCCGGCGCGCTCAGCGTCCACGCCCACTCCCGCACCAGCGGATGCGCGTCGGCGATCCGCGCGCACGCGGACCGCAGCGTGCGCGCGGTGGGGCTGTCGTCACGGGTGGCGAACACGATCCGCCGGTGGCCGAGGCCCACCAGGTGCTCCACGGCGAGACGGGCGCCGTGGGCGTGGTCGGAGCAGACCGAGTCCATCGCGTGCAGCAGCGTGCCCGGCCCGGGCCGCCGCTCCATCAGCACCGCCGGCACGTCCAGCGCCGCGAGCCACGCGTGGTCGGCCTCCTCGTCGGCCCGGGTGCGCCAGCGCGGGGCCAGCAGCAGCCCCGCCGCGCCGTCCGCCAGGGCCCGTTCCACCAGCGGCCGTTCGGACCCGCCCGCCAGGGGCGCGATGTGCAGCGCGATGCGCTTGCCGGCCGCCTCCAGCACCGAGCGGGCGCCGTGCAGGGACTCGTACAGGTAGGTGTGCCGCTCCGGCACGACGACGGCCACGGTGTCGCCGGCCGGTGCCCGGGGCGCCGGCAGGTTCTGCGCGGCGAGGACGGAGCGGACCACGCCGTGGCCGCGTCGCAGCCTGCCTTCGCGGGCCAGTTGCTCCACGTCCCGCCGCACCGTCACCACCGACACCGCGAGTTCGCCGGCCAGATCGCTCACGCGTGCCGAGCCCCGGGACTCGACCGCGGCCAGGATCCGCTGCCTCCTGTGCTCGACCGGCTCCCGCATGAGGCCCCTCCCCGCACCTGGATGTCCGTTTGAACGGTGCGGGGCATCATAACGATCGTCGAGGGTCCGGGAACCCCGTTGCCGAGCCGAGGGAGCGGCCTGCGGCAGCGGTCACGCCGCGCGGTCCACGACCGGGGGCGCGCGCCGCTCCCCCGCGGCGGCGCCGGCGAGGAAGGCCTCGCGCGGGTGCTGCACCGACGCCAGGGAGACGAGGTCGCGGCCGAAGAGGGCGGCGGTCAGCCAGACCGCCAGGACGCGGTTCTTCCGCTCCCAGGTGGGCACCGCGAGCACGTGGTGGCCGCGGTGCATCAGCCATACCGGGAAGCCTGTGACGACGATGCCCCGGAACTCGAAGATCCCCCGGCCCAGACCCGGCGTGGCCACCACTCCGAGGCTGCTGTGCCGGTACGGGCGCACCCGGCGCCCGCGCAGGTCCGCGCACCGTGCCCGCGACGATCCGTGTACGGCGCAGATGACGGCGCAGTGACACGGCCGCGTGCCGCGCCTCGACGGATCCGGCGGTCACCTCCGGCAGGACCGGCTGGTAGGTCATGTACGGGCGCGGGCCGACGACCGTGACCCGCGCCCTCGCCCGTGCGCAGCGTCTTCTCCGGGCCCCACGCGGTGTAGAGGCCCGCGTAACCGCCGCCGACGATCAGTATCTCTCGCATGGTGTGCTCTGTTCCTCGTCCGTCACCGTGATGCCCGCGCGGGACGGCGGAACGTGACACCCGGGAGCGGTCGCGGCGTGTGCCACCGGCCACCCGGACTGCTGGAGATTCCGGCAGGTCAGCCGCGTGCCACGGCGATGGAACCCGCCAGACGGTCGCCGGCCTCGTAGATCATGTACGGGACGCCGCGGTCCGTGCCGAAGGACGGTGCCGCCGCGCGGCCGTTGTCCGGGGCAGAGGAGCGGGAGTCGTAGAAGACCCCGAGGTGGTTCCGGCGGGTGAAGTCGTCGCCGACCTCGGTGATCATGATGTCGCCGCCGCTGGCCCTGTCCTTGTTGTAGACGACGTAGGTGCTGCCCGCCCGGTGCAGCAGGTGCGGGCCGCCCACGTCGGCCGCGCCGACGTCGCCGTGCCGGATCAGCGGCTGCTGCGCGAAGGTCCAGGTGCGGCCGTCCGGGGACCAGCCCCAGCCGATGTCCCGGTGGTTGGTGGTGTTGTTCAGCATGAAGACCATGACGTAGCGGGCGCCGCGCGAGGGCAGGTCGTGCCGGAAGACGCGGGCGTAGGAGGTCTCGGTGGTGCCGGCCGGGAGCATCGAGGTGGTGAGGACCACCTTGTCGTACGTGAAGTGGATGCCGTCGGACGAGCGGGCGAGCCGGGTCGTGGTGTTCTCGCCGTGGAAGTAGAGCCACATCTCCTTCTCGTCGGCGTTCCACATCACGTGCGGGGAGGAGACATGGCTGACGGAGTAGTGGCCGGCCCAGGAGCGGCTCACGATCGGGTTGGCCGAGTACTCCGTGAACGGGCCCTCCAGGGAGTCGCCGTACGCGAGACAGATGCCGCCGGGGGCGTCGTGCGGGGCGTAGTACAGGTAGTAGCGGCCGAGCGGGGAGCGGAGCCGGTCGTACACCCCGCGCACGGTGGGGAAGATGATCTCTCCGGTGGGGTTGTAGCGGAGCTGGGACGGCGTCAGCAGGGTGCGGACGTAGGTGTAGTCGGGGAATCCGCCGGGCGCCGCCGTGGCGGACGGGGCGCCGGCGGTGCCCAGGGTGAGGGCGGCTCCCGTGGCGGCGGTGCCCTTCAGGAACAGCCGGCGGTCGACGTGCGGCTCGTGCATGATCGGCTCCAGGAGTGAAGGGGAAGGCGTCAGAGGTACAGGGAGGCGGTGACGCACAGGCCGCCGCAGGCGACGGCCCAGACATAGGGCAGGGTGCGCACCATGACCTGCTGCGGGCTCACGCCCGCGTACTGGGCGCTCCACACGGTCTGTGTGCTGGTCGGGTCGGCGACTCCGAAGACCTGGTTGTAGGAGGTGGCCATGCCGAGCACGGCGGCGGCAGGGTAGATGCCGGTGGCGATGAGGACCCCGGCGATGCCCGCGCCCAGGCCGAACACGTTGAGCGGGCCGCGGTACAGGCACAGCGGCACCAGCAGGGTGAAGACGAGGACGAACAGCACCGGGTTGTGCGGGCTGACCGCCTTCATCAACGGCTCCAGCGCCTCGACGGCGCCGGGGAGCCGCACGGCGGCCAGCAGGATGCCGATGGCCACGAACAGGGCGAGCGGCGGGGCCGCCACCTCGAAGCCGCCGTACAGGGTGCGCAGCATGCGCCGGTTCATCTCGCGCGGCCGGGTGGTGGTGACCAGGGCGTAGAGCACGCCGGCCAGCATGGAGGGGATGATGGCCACCTCCAGGCCCAGGGCCAGGACCAGCGGGATCACGGGGGCGAGCAGCGCGTACCAGGGCGCGTCGCCGAGCCGCTCGCGGCGTGAGGCCGGGCGGTCGGACACCGACGTGAGCGACCAGGCGTGCTCGGTGCCGCGCCGCCGGGTCTCGATCACGACGTAGGCGAGTGCGGCGGCCAGGGCGAACGGGAACAGCTTCACCATGAAGCCGCGCACGGTCGGGATCGGCAGGTCCAGGGCGGTGGAGAAGAACTGCCAGACGGGCAGTTCGAAGGGGACGCCGACCGCGATGCCCATCAGCACGGTGCCGGCGGCGGTCACCTTCGGTACGCCCACGGCGACCATGGCGGGGATGCCGATGATGCCGGCGAGCATGGCCGCGGGCGCCGAGCCGGTCACCGTGCCGACGAGCGCGGAGACACCGAGGACGCCGAGCGCGACCACGGTGGGCCGGTCGCCGCCGAACTCCACGATCTTGCGGACGAGCGTGCCGGCGATGCCGGTCTCGTCGAGGAGCCGGCCGAGCCACGAGCCGAGGATGATCGCGACCATGGTGGCGGCGAGCGCGGGGGCGCCCTCCTGGAGGACGGTGTCCAGGACACTGTTCTCGCCGGTGAGCGGTGCTCCGGCCAGGAAGGCGATGACCACGGCGAGCAGGACGAGGGCGAAGGCCGTGGGCAGTCTGCGGGTGAGCATCGCGGCGACACCCGCCGCCATGACGAGGAGGATGACGACACCCATGGGTCAGTTCTCTTTTCCTGCGGGGCGGGGACGGTCAGGGGCGGCGGCCGCCTCGGCGAGCGCGGCCGTCAGGAGCAGCGGGCTGCGACCGAGCCCGCAGACGGTACGGGCGTGGGCGTGGGCGGCGATCTCCTCCGCACCCGCGACGTGGCCGGGCACCCGGAGCCGGCCGAGGCGCAGGGCGGTGTGGCCGAGGGCCCGCTTGAGCGCGGCGCGCTCGGGGCCGTGGTGGAGGTGGACGTGCGCGGTCTCGTGGGCGAGGGCCGCCGCGCGCACCGAGCCCGGCGGGTACCAGGCGCGCCAGCCGCGGTCGTCGACGAGCCGTTCGGCGAGGGCGAGGGTGTCGGTGTAGAGCTCGACGGTGGGCGGGCGGGAGGTGTAGCGGGCCAGCAGTCCCCGTGCGAGGCCGTCGTCCCGCTCGACGATCCGGGCCGTGCAGGGGAGGGGGGCGAGACGGGAGCCGAACGCGTCGGCCGCGTGGGCCCACCGGCGCAGCAGCTCCGGGTCGCGGCCCTCGTGGGTGGGGGTGCCGGCCAGCAGGCGTACGGCCCACTCGATGTCGTCGACCGCTTCCAGGGCGGTGGTCATGTCCGTACCTCCAGGACGGCGACGACCGGCTCGTCCGCGGCGCGGGTGCGCAGTTCGCTGCGGGCCAGCGCCAGCAGCGGCTGCGGATCCAGGACGCCGGAGAGGTCGGCGATGCGGGAGCCGAGCAGCAGCCGCAGGGCCGGTGCGCGGACGCCGCCGTCGCCGTAGGAGGTGGTCTCGGCCACGAGACGGGCGAGGACTTCGGGGGCGGCGGCCACGGTGGTGGTCTCCACCCGGGCGTCGGGGGCGTGGTGACGTACGACCCCGTCGGCGTCCACGACCCGTACGGGCTGCCGGGCGGGCCGGAACCGGCGGCGGTGCTCGGTGCCGTACACGGTGTGCGCGGGGGTGCCGGCGAGCACCCGGACCAGGGAGGGGTCGGTCTTGAGGCTGGTGGCCGCGAGGCGCAGCCGTTCGGTGTCGTCGGTGCGGTGGGTGCGGTCCTGGGTGCGCAGTTCGGTGGCTCCGGTGGCGATGGCGCGCACCGCGTGGGTCTGCGGGTCGACGGTGACCTCGACCTCGACGCCGTCGGGGGCGGCGCCCTGAGCGACGACGGCCCGTTCGGCCTCGGCGCGCACCGCGAGGATCTCCTCCTGTCCTGCGCCGGGCACGATCCGCTCGACCTGTTCCCGGACCAGGGCCAGGGCGACGCCGATCGGGCTGATCACCTCGTTGTGCCGGGCGATCCGGCCGGTCATGCCGGCCCGTCCGGCCAAGTGCGGGGTGACGGAGGCCGCGCCGCCGCCTCCGCCGACGAGCACCGCGGTGTCGGTGTCGAGGCGGTACGCGCGGACGAGGGTGTCGACGACGGACTTCACCTGATCGGTGCCCGCGTCCAGGAAGCGCGCGGCGGCGCCGGCGACGTCGGTTCCGAGCGCGGCGGCGAGCGGCGCCAGGGCGGTGCGCGCGGTCTCGGGGTCGGCGTGGGCGAAGTCGCCCTCGGGGACGCGGCCGAGCGCGTTGGCGGCGCAGGTCATGGTGAGGGCGTACCGGCCGCCGGCCGCGTCGATCACGGCGTAGTCGCCGGGATCGCCGGGGAGCGGGCGCACGGTGGTGAGCGTGGCGTTCCGCAGCTCGTCGGGCGTGGCGAAGCAGGCGTACGGCAGTCCCGCGATGTGGGCGCTGCGCGGACCCGCGGCGATGACGCGTCCGCCCGCGATCCGCAGCATGGAGCCGCCGCCGACGCCGACGGTGCGCACGTCCAGGGCGTTGAGGTAGGAGGTGCGGCCGAGCACGGTGGCGTGGCGCACGGCGACCCTGCCGCGCCGGACGACGCTGATGTCGGTGGACGTGCCGCCGGTCTCCAGGAAGACGCCCTCGCTGACCCGTTCCCGCATCAGCGCGCCGGCGACACCGGCGGCCGGTCCGGAGAGCACGGTCAGCAGGGGCCGGCGGCGCATCTCGTCCAGCGACATCACTCCTCCGTCGCAGCGCATCACCATCAGCGGCGCGGTGACGCCGGCCTTGGTGATGGAGGCGTCGACGAGGTCGGCGGTGGCGAGCATGCGCGGCAGGATGGCCGCGTTGACGACGGCGGTGCGGGTGCGCTTGTGCAGCCCGTACAGCGAGGTGATCTCATGGGCCGCGGTGGTCGGCAGTCCCGAGGCGCGGGCCGCCTCGGCGACGGCCTGTTCGCCCTCGGGCCGGTCGACGCCGAACGGTTCGGTGGCGACGAGGGCCCGGGCTCCGGCCTCCGTCAGCCGGTCGACCGCGGCGCGTACGGCGGAGGCGTCGTCCGGATCGGCGATGTGTTCGTAGAGCAGGGGGAGCCGTTTGCCGGGGGTGAGTTCGAGCTTGGCGAGCGCGGCGAGGCGGCGGGTGAGCACGGCCGGGAAGCCGGTGCCGATGCCGAGCAGCCCGACGGTGGCGACGTCGCCCTCCAGCAGCGCGTTGGTAGCCTGGGTGGTGCCGTGTGCCAGGAAGGCGATGTCGGCGGGCGCGTGTCCGGTCTGCCGCAGCAGCCGGTCGAGCGCTTCGACGATGCCGTGGGCGACACCGTCCTCGTGATGGTGGCTCGTGGGGACCTTCACCTGGCCCACGAGGCCGAGCGTCGTGGCGTCGACCGCCACGGCGTCGGTGAAGGTTCCGCCCACGTCGATGCCGACGCGGATGCGGTGGGTGGTCATGTCCGGGCACCTCCTTGTGCTGGGTCGGTCCGCGCGCGCGGGCGGTCACCGGGCGGGGCAGCTCCACCTGCCCCGCCCGACTCCCCCGCGGCGCGGGGCGGTTCAGTAGCCGCGTACGTCGGGCCAGTGGCGCTGGACGCCGCCGCGGTCGAGCAGTGCTGCGAACTCCTCGAACCGTTTGTCCTCGGCCTGCACCTCGTGCGGTTGGACGTTCTCGGTGAGGCAGTGCGCGGCGAGGGCGCCGGCGACTTCTCCGACGTTCCACTCCACCGGGTGCAGCCGGTAACAGCCGTTGGTGATGTGGGTGGTGCCGATGTTCTTGCCGGCAGGCAGCAGGTTGCGCACCCGGCGGGGCACCAGGGCGCCGAGCGGGATCTCGAAGGGGACCGAGCCGATGTCGACGTAGGTGTCGCCGCCGGTGGACGGGTGCAGGTCGATGCGGTAGGCGCCCACCCCTACGGAATCCCGGTGACGGGTGCCGCCGTAGGGGCCGACCAGGTCGATGGCCACATCGTGCTCGGTGACGGTGGTGACCGCCTTGATGCGCCGCGACTCCCGTACGTAGGCGGCCTTGGCGAGCCCGTCCGCGGTGCCGGTCACGTCGGGGCGCAGCCGCAGCCCGGGAAAGCCGGTGCCGCCGTCGGTGCGCGGTGCCTCGGTCTGCAGCCAGTACAGCACCGAGAGGGACAACTGCCGTGCCTCGCGCAGTGCTTCGGTCTCCTGGCCGATGTAGGGCTTCAGCCAGTAGTCGTTGAGCGGCCAGTTGACGAGGGTGATGTCGGAGTCGAAGGCGCCCTCGGTGTGCAGCCTGCGGGCGAGGATGCGGCGGAAGCCCCACAGCTCCTTGTCGCCGGCGTCGGCGCTCTGGTCGGCGTGCACGGCGAGCGGGTCGAGGTCCGGGTTGGGGACGAAGGTGCGCGGCACCGGTTCGAGGGTGCGGGGGTCGGGAGCCTCGAAGCCGAGGAGGGGGCCCGGCCAGAAGCCGGGGCGGTAGGAGCGCCAGAAGTCGTAGTCGGCGGGGCGGTCGATGGTGTGGTCCTCGCCGTCGTGGTGGGAGAGGGCGAAGCAGACGGTGATGCCCTGCTGGTTGTCCGGCTGGGCGCGGTCGGGGGCGTGGGGTTCGTCGAACTCGGCGCGGGACTCGGCGCCGTCCGCGTGCTCCACGCCGGCCAGGTGCAGGAGTTCGCCGGTCTCGGTGGCGTCCAGGACGTAGCGGCCGGTGAGGACGCGGCGGGTGCCGTCGCGGAGGTCCTGCACGGTGACGGCGCGTACGACATCGTTGTCGGTCTCGGCGGCGACCGGCCGGTGCTCGGTGAGGACGGTGAGGCGTCCGGCCGCCCGGTGCGGGGCGAGCATGGCCTCGAGGACCGCGAGGGCCACCCGGGGTTCGTGGCAGAGCTTGCTCACGCGGCCCGCGCCCGGGTTGAGTTCGGTCAGTGCCAGGGCCTCGGCGCGCAGGGGATACCACTGGCGGTAGTGGCGCCGGATGCCCTCACGCAGCCGCCGGTAGCTCGCGGTGGTGCCGAACTGCTCGACCCACGGGTGTTCGTCGGGCGGTACGGCCTGGCTGGTGAGCTGGCCGCCGATCCAGTCCGTCTCCTCCGTCAGGACGACGCTGCGCCCCGCCCGGCAGGCGGCGAGTGCGGCGGCGACCCCGCCGAGTCCGCCGCCCACGATGAGGATGTCGGCTTCCCGTATCACGCTTCTCCTTGCTGTGCGTCGGTGCGGCCGGCCGCCTGCAGTGGGCGGCCGGCCACGGGGTCAGGTGGCGGCCGGCCGTGCGGGCGGCGGGCCCGCCGTCCGCCCCGGCCGGAAGGTGCAGGTGACGAGCTTCTTCCCGGCCGGTTCGCCCGAGATGAGGGCGGACAGCAACCGGACGGCTTCGGCGCCCAGTTGGGGGCGCGGGATGTCGAAGCCCAGCGGCGGCGGTTCCCCGGCCAGGTCCGCGGGCGGGCTGCCGAGCAGGGCGAGCGACACGTCGTCGGGGCAGCTCGCCCCGGTCTTGTCGACGGCGGCGCGCAGGGCCCGCCAGGCGGCGCCGGTGTCGGTCTCCTCGGCGACGAAGGCGGTGACGCCCTCGTCGAGCCACTCCCGTACCCGCTCGGCCGTGATCTCCCGGCCGGGAGCTCCGGAACGGCACACCGCGCCGGGGCCGTCGGGCAGCCCCGCGGCCCGCAGCCCCTCGCAAAAGCCGCGCTCACGGTCGGCGGAGGCGGGGGCGTCGTCGTCCTCGCGGACCAGCAGGACGCGGCGGTGGCCCAGTGCGGCCAGCGCGGTGACGACGTCCCGGCTGGCGCTGACGTAGTCGGCGCCCACCCAGGCCAGGCCCTCGGGTTCCGCCCGGCGGCCCAGGTGGACGACGGGGAAGCCGTCGGCGACCAGGCGGCGCAGTTCGTCCGTGGGGGCGTGGCGGCCCAGGAAGAGACAGCCGTCGGCCAGCCGTACCCGGTGGAGCGCGGAGGACTCCCCGGCGCCCGCTCCCCCGGTGCTCGACCCGGTGAACAGCACCAGGTCGTAGCCCTGTGCGGCGGCCTCCTGCTCGACGCCCACCAGGAAGGGGTAGTAGGAGTGCCGGACGTCGGTCGGGAAGGTCGCGGTGAAGCTGAACACGCCGAGCAGGTTGTTGCGGGCGGCGGCCAGCCGGCTGGCGGCCGGGTCGGGGACGTAGCCGAGGCTCCGTGCCGCGTCCATGACCTTGCGGCGGGTCTCCTGCGAGATCGCCCGTCCGGTGGCGTCGTCGCGGCCCGACAGCACCAGGGAGACCGTCGCCTGGGAGACCCCGGCCAGCTCGGCCACCTCGGCCTGCCTGGGCCGTGACCGGCGTCCCGCCGGGGCGGGGGCCCTGCCCGGTCTGGCCCGTCCCCCGGCACCGTCCTTGGCCACCTCTGCTCCTTCCGACCGCGTTAATGCGCATTAGGTAATGCGCATTAACCAGCAATCTGAAGGAGCGGGCGCGAGGGGTCAAGACCCCTGACGGAACTGACGACCCGTCACATGACAGGCCGCTGTTGAAGTCAGCTCGCGGCGGTCACCTCGACGGAGAGGTCGTTGTCGACCGTGTAGTAGGGCCGCACGACGGATCCGCCCACGGTGACCTGGGGATAGACGAACGAGCCCTTGCGATCCGCCAGATCGTCGAGGATCCGGCCGACCCGGATCAGGGGCGCCCCGGGCGCGGGGCGGAGGAAGACGTTCCAGACCCGGGCGCCGCCGTCCTCGGCCACGAGTGCCCCGTAGTCGACGGTGAACGTGAAGTCGCCGTCCTCCGCCGGCCGCACGGGGACGTCGCGCACCGTGTCCTTGTCGCCCCGCAGCCGCAGCAGGGCCACGGCAGCCGCGGAGAGCGGGGCGCCGTGCGGCCGGACGCGGACCGTCATGGCCCCGTCGGCGATGGCGATGGCGCCCGCCTCGGCGTGGGCGGTGCGCCGCCAGGCCCGCAGGGAGAGAAAGCCGTCGAGGGTGGTGTAGGGCACCCTCACCGCGACCGGTGACGGCCGGTCGCGCGAGCCGCCGTCGACGAGCGCACGGACGTCGCGCAGACCGGGGCGCAGCCGTTCGCGTTCCGCGTCGGGGCCGCGCAGCACATACGCGTCCCAGCGGCCCTCCTCGAGCGGGGGCCCCGGTTCGAGCACGGCGCCGAACGCGCCGTCGTCGCCGGCCGGTTCCAGGTCCAGCACGCGGGTCTTCTGCTCGGGCCGGCCCTTCTTGGGGCGGAGCGCCAGCAGCAGCCGGGGGTGCGTGGCCGACGGCAGCCTCAGCCGGAAGGTGACTCCTCCACCGGTGTCGGCGCAGCAGTCGGCGCGGGGTTCGGTGCTCATCGGCGTCCTTTCCGTACGGTGCGCAGCGCGCCGGATGCGGCGGCGCGGACGAGGTCACGGGCGGCGTAGCCCCCGGTGCGGAGGGTGTGGGGCAGCCCGGCGAGCGCGGGTGTGCGGTGTCCTGCGCCGCCGCGGGCCTCGATCGCCTCCTGGAAGAGGCGTTCGGCCTGCGCGACGACCGGGCCGGGAGCGAACCGACGTGCGTTGTCCAGGGCCGCCCCGCCCATGCGGCGGCGCCGCTCGTCGTCGCGGACCAGGTCCAGGAGGGCGGCGCCGAGGGCGGCGGCGTCCCCGACGGGCACCAGCCTGCCGTCCACGCCGTCCTCGATGATCTCCCCGGGCCCGTAGGGGCAGTCGGTGCTCACCACGGGCAGTCCGCAGCGCATCGCCTCGACGATGGTCATGCCGAACGGTTCGAAGTCGGAGGCGCAGACGCCGATGGAGCCCTTGACCCACTCGGCTTCCATAGGGGTCGCCGCGCCCATGAGGAAGACGTTGTTCCACAGGCCGAGCTGCTCGATCCGGGCGCGCAGCCCCGCCTTCTCCTCGCCCCTGCCGTAGATGCGAAGCTGCCAGTCGGGGTGCTCGGCGACGACCCGGGCGAACGCGTCGATGATCAGGTCGTAGCGCTTGACCGGGACCAGCCGGCCCGCCGCGATCACGATCCGGCCGGTGCCGTCGGCGGCGGACAGCGTGGGGTCGGGGACGCTGTTGGGCAGCGCCTCCACCCGGACGCCGGGGAGCCGCATCTTGCGGCGGTAGGAGTCCGCGTCCGCCCGGGTGACGGTGGTGAGCACGTCGAGCCGGCGGTAGGCGCGGCGCAGCACGGTGCGCAGCCCCGCGTGGTGGTTGTCGAGGGTGAGGTGTTCCTGGCCGACGCGCAGGACGCGGTCGGGGGCCTGGAGGGCGAGGTGCACGTTGAGCCCCGGCCGGGTACCGACGACGACGTCCGCGTCGATGTCCCGAAGGCACGCGCCGATCCGCTGGTCCGTCAGTTCGCTGTACTGTCCGTGCCGGTACTCGGCGGACGGGAACACCTTGGCCGGTCTGCCGTGCAGGGGGTGGTCCTCCTCGTGCCGCAGATCCACCAGCGCCCGAAGCCGCACCCGGGGGTGGAGGGTGAGGCTGGGACGCTCCCGGTTCCGTAACACCGAGACGATCTCCACGTCGTGCCGCTCGGCCAGCGCGCCGGCCAGGTTGAACGTGGTGGCGATCGTGCCTCCGATCGCATAGGCGTTATGGAGCAGGAAGGAGATCTTCATGGCGGACTAGACCGCGTTCGGCGTTCAGGAGTTGTCCGTTGTTATCAGTCTGTGGCCGTGGTGGTCACATGTGGTCAACTGCCGGGACGGCGGCTCTGGATGCGCATCCCGGGACGGCGGCGGTGCACGGTGAGGTAGGTCAGGCCCTCGGTGCCGGCGGCGAGGCTTCGGGTGGAGCCGTGCGGGAGCCAGGTGAGGGTGCCGGCGGTGAGGGCGCGCGGGCCGTCGGGGGCGGTGAGGGTGCCGTGGCCGGCGAGGACGAGCAGGAGGACGTCGAGGTCCGGTTCGCGGTGGGTGTCGACCCCGTGTCCGGGCGGAAGGTGCACGACGTTGGCGTCGAGCTGGCGGCCGGACTCCGCGAGCCGCCACAGGGCACCGGCGGACGCGTCACCGGCGGCGGCCAGCGCGGCCGTGTCGCACAGGATCCGCGGGAGGGGCACCTCGTCGTCCGGTCTTCCGCTGCTCTCCGACGTCATGAGGTGTCACCGTGCCCTGTGCGTGGACGCGCTGTCCGCGGTCGCCTTCCACATGGGAACCTAACACGCAGATTTGGGCAGCGCGCTGAGCCAGTCGGTGAGGATGCGGCCGGTCTCGGCGGGGCGTTCCTGCTGGAGCCAGTGTCCGCATCCGTCGAGGATGTGGGAGGACACCAGGCCGGGGAGGGTGACGGGGAAGGCGCTGATCGCGTCGGCCATCCAGGTGGTGGACGCGTCGAGTGCTCCGCCGATGAAGAGGGACGGCTGGGTCACGGGCGCGCCGTCGTGTTCGGCGAGGTCCTCCCAGTCGCGGTCCATGGAGCGGTAGCGGGCCAAGGCTCCGCTCATCCCGGTGCGTTCGAACTCCCCGGCGAGGACGTCGAGGTCCGTCTCGCTCAGCCAGGCGGGGAGACGGCCGGCGGGGAACCGGTCACGGAGGGTTCCGCCCGGGCTCACGAAGTGGGGCAGGGGTGCGCCGGGTGCGGGCATGGTGTCGCCGGACAGCGCCGCATAGAACCCGGCGAGCCAGCCGCGTACGTCGGGCTCGATCTCGGCCTCGGCTCGGCCCGGTTCCTGGAAGTACGAGACGTAGAACTCGTCGTCGCCGCCCATCGAGGCGAAGACCGTGCTCGGCCTCGGGCCGCCGCGCGGCGCGTACGGGACGCTGAGCATGGCCACCGCGCGGAAGACGTCGGGCCGGATCAGGGCGGCGTTGGAGGCGACGGCCGATCCCCAGTCGTGGCCCACGATCACGGCGGTTCGTTCCCCGAGGGCGTGCACCACGGCGACGGCGTCCGCCACCAGTTCCCGCATCCGGTAGGCCTCCGCGGCGGCCGGGCGGGAGGAACGGCCGTAGCCGCGCACGTCGACCGCCGCCGCGCGGTAGCCGGCCGCCGCCAGGACCGGCAACTGGTGGCGCCAGGAGTACCAGGACTCGGGGAAGCCGTGGACGAGCAGCACCAGGGGGCCGCTGCCCTGCTCCACCACGTGTGTCCGGCCGGCGGGCGAAGGGACGAGCCGGTGCGTGGGACCGTTCGCCGGGTGCTGTGACATGTGAGCTCCAGGGTTGTCCGCGGTCTCCGGGCCGCTCTGTCCGCGCGGCGCCGGAGCTCGTCCGTCGAGCATGGCCGCGGCGGCCTCGGCGGGACGAGCGGTGTTGCCGGTCCGGCAAAAGAGGGCGCCCGCCGGGCTCAACCGCCGTGCGCGCCCGCCCCGTCCATCGCCCAGCCGAGCGGGTACGGTTCCGGTTCGCCGGCGGGCGGTTCGCCGCCGGCCTCGTTGAAGGCGGTCAGCGCGCCGACCAGGGCGGCCCGCTGCCGCGGGCCCAGCCGCTCGACGATCGCTGCGATCTCGGCCCGGCGGCGCGCGGTGACGTCCTCGACCGTGCGCCGGCCCTCGTCGGTGAGCCGCAGCAGTGTCTCCCTGCGGTTGACGGGATTGGTCTGCCGGTCGGCGAGGCCGGCCGCGATCAGCCGGTCCACCATGCGCATGGCGGTGGACGGGGCGACATGGAGCAGGTCGGCGAGTGCGACGAGCTTGGTGGCGCCACGGGTGGAGAGCACCATGAGCATCCGGAACTGCGGCAGCGTCACCCGGTCCTCGACGGCGGCCAGGGACCGCGCCGAGACGGCCACCAGCAGCCGTGAGGCGGTCAGCACCGCGCGGGTGACCTCTTCGACGTCGTCCAGGGCCCCGTCGGGGGCCGCACGCTCCGGCATGTGTCCTTTGTACCTCCCTCCAGGAGCCGCGGCTCATCCGGGAGCGGGCCCCGGCTCCTGATGCCGGTGGTAGCGGAGGAGGAGCATCGCGGCGTCGTCGTCGGGCGGCCCTCCCGTGTGCTGGACCAGGTCCTCGCGCAGGCCTTCCAGGGCGCGGTGCGCGTCGGGTTCCTTCAGCAGGTGCGTGCGCTCGCCCAGCGGGTAGAAGCGGCCGTCGCGGTCGCGGGCCTCGGTGACGCCGTCGGTGTAGAGCAGCAGTTGCTCACCGGGGGCAAACGCCACCCGGTAGGGCTGCGGGCCGTCGGCCCCGTGCGCGGACAGGCCCAGCGGCAGCGCGAACGCCGGCGGCTCGGGAAAGTCGGCGCGGCCGTCGCGGCGCACGAGCAGGGGCGCCGGATGGCCGTAGTTGAGGAGGACGACCTCGTGGTCGGTGCCGATCTCGGCGAGAACGGCGGTGACGAACCGCTCGCCCTCCAGCTCCCGGGCCACGCTGCGCTCCACGCGCTCCCCCAGCCCGACCAGGTCGGGCTCGTCGTAGGCGGCCTCCCGGAACGCGCCCAGCACCACGGCGGCCGTCTCGACGGCCGCCAGGCCCTTGCCCTGCACATCGCCGAGGATGACGCGCACACCGTGCGGCGAGGCCACCACCTCGTAGAGGTCACCGCCGATGCGGGCCTCCGCGACGGCGGAGGTGTAGGAGACGGCCACCTGCACGGGGCCGGCGGTCAGCGGCACCGGCCGCAGCAGCACCCGCTGCGCCACCTCGGCGATCGACCGCACGCTGGCCAGCTCCGCCTCCCGCCGCGAGCGGGCCACGGCGGCCGCGATGCCGACGCCGGTCACCCCGGCCACCGACACCATGGCGGTGTAGCCCCGGGGCTTCACGAACAGCCCGTTGTACAGCCCCAGTCCGATGCAGAGCAGCAGCGCCAGTGCCCCGATCACCGCGGTGCGGCGCCATCCCCCGACCAGCCCGGCGAAGGCAGGCCCGAGCGACACCAGCGGCAGCAGTCCGATCGTCGGCCCCGCCAGGACGTCGACGACCGCGATCACCGCCATCACCAGGATCGGCATCCAGGCCAGCGCCCGCTGGCCGGGGGGCGGTTTCACGTCGGTCATGCACTGCTCCAGCGGTGTCGAGGGCACTCGAGAGCCGCCCGTTTTCTCCGCAGACGCCCCTCCCCCACCTTTAGACTATGCAAAGGTCGCGGGGCCGTCGTGACCCCCGTGACGGACCTTTATCCAATCGAGTCCCGGCTCGCGGACCGGGCAGGCACGCGCGGCGCCCCGGACGGGACTGTCCGGGGCGCCGGTCCGCGGCAGCCGCTTCCCCGTGTGCCGCGGCGCTTGCGGTGCGGTCATCAGAGTGGCACGTGCGGCAGGCGGTGCGGGGGCGGCCGGGAGGCGCCGTCAGCCGGCCGTAAGGATTGCGGGGGCGTTTTCTCGCTGTATCGGCACGAACGGCCGCATCGGGAGTGAACAGCGGCCCGGCCCCCTGTCCTTCCGTTTTTGCGCTGTGCAATGATCCTGGCGGGACCCCGGCGCGTCGGCCGAGAGGCCGTCGCGGGCTCCCGCGCATGAGAGGAATGAACCCACGTGACCGCGCAGACCCCGGGCGCCGGCGGACCGCCGGACGAGCACGACGGTACGCCGTCCGTGCCCGAGGACGTCTGGCAGCGGTTCCTCGACGACACCGAACACGCCATCCGGGCCACCGCACCCAGGGAACCGTCGGCGCGTCAGCGGACCCCGTGGACCCGGCCGGAGCCTCCCGACCCGGACGGTGCGGCCCCGGCCGACGCCGGGGCCGCGGCGGTCGGTGATCTGTGGCGTCCCGACGACCCGTGGGAGGGCCCGTCCTGGCGGGACATGGACCGTCGCGCCAGGCTGCGCCGCGTGGGACGCGTGGTGGGCACGGCCGCCGCGATCGCCCTGGCTCTGGGCGCGTGGTCCCAGTTGTCCACCGGGGCCGGAGCCCCCGTCGAGGGGCCCGGCGACGACACCGTCCTGCAGCAGTCGGAGGTGGCTCCCGCGGAGCTGCCCACGGCGACGTCCGAGCCGCCCGGCGTCTCCTCTCCGCCGCCCTCCGGCCCCGCGGTCCAGGCCGGCTGAGGTGTCCCGGCCACCTGTCACGGGCGACCGGGACGTACGGGGTCCGGCTCAGCCGCCCAGTGCCGCGAGCACCACGGACCGGGCCTCCTCCTGCACCCGGCGCAGGTGGTCGGGGCCCTGGAACGACTCGGCGTAGATCTTGTACACGTCCTCGGTGCCGGACGGGCGGGCGGCGAACCAGGCGCTGTCCGTGGTCACCTTGATGCCCCCGATGGACGCGCCGTTGCCCGGTGCCTCGGTGAGCACCGCGGTGACCGCTTCCCCCGCCAGGGTGTCCGCGGTGACCTGGGCCGGGGAGAGCTTGGCCAGGCGGGCCTTCTCCTCGCGGGTGGCCGGGGCGTCGATGCGCTCGTAGGCGGGTTCGCCGAAGCGTGCGGTGAGCGTGGCGTAGTGCTCGGAGGGCGTCTTCCCGGTGACCGCCGTGATCTCGGAGGCGAGCAGGGCCAGGATGATGCCGTCCTTGTCGGTGGTCCACACCGAGCCGTCCCGGCGCAGGAAGGAGGCGCCGGCGGACTCCTCCCCGCCGAAGCCGAGGGAGCCGTCGACCAGTCCGTCCACGAACCACTTGAAACCGACGGGGACTTCGACGAGTTCCCGCTTCAGATCGGCGGCGACCCGGTCGATCATCGCGGAGGACACCAGGGTCTTGCCGACCCCGGCCGCCGCCGGCCAGTGCTCGCGGTGCGCGAAGAGGTAGCCGATCGCCGTGGCGAGGTAGTGGTTGGGGTTCATCAGACCGGCGTCCGGGGTGACGATGCCGTGCCGGTCGGCGTCGGCGTCGTTGCCGGTGGCGATGTCGAAACTGTCACGCCGGCCGATGAGGGACGCCATGGCGTGCGGCGACGAGCAGTCCATGCGGATTTTGCCGTCCCAGTCCAGGGTCATGAACCGCCAGGTGGGGTCGGTGAGCGGGTTGACCACCGTGAGGTCGAGCCTGTGCTGTTCGGCGATCCGGCCCCAGTAGGCGACGGACGCCCCGCCCAGCGGGTCGGCGCCGATCCGCACGCCGGCCGACCGGATCGCGTCCAGGTCCAGCACGTCGGGCAGGTCCGCGACGTAGGTGCCGAGGAAGTCGTAACGTCCCGTGCCGGGTGCGGCGAGGGCTCGGGCGTACGGGATACGGCGGACGTCCTTGAGGCCGCCGCGGATGATCTCGTTGGCCCGGTCCTGGATCCAGCCGGTCGCGTCCGAACCCGCCGGGCCGCCGCTCGGCGGGTTGTACTTGAACCCGCCGTCGGCGGGCGGGTTGTGGGACGGGGTGACGACGACGCCGTCCGCGAGGCCGGTGGTGCGGCCCCGGTTGTGGGCGAGGATGGCGTGCGAGACCGCCGGGGTCGGGGTGTAGCCGTCGGCGGTGTCGATGAGCACCGTGACCCCGTTGGCGGCGAACACCTCGAGGGCCGTGACCCGCGCGGGCTCCGACAGCGCGTGGGTGTCGGCGCCGAGGAAGAGCGGACCGTCGGTCCCCTGCCCGGCGCGGTATTCGCAGATGGCCTGGCTGGTCGCGGCGATGTGGTCCTCGTTGAACGCGGCCGCCAGAGACGAACCGCGGTGTCCCGACGTCCCGAACGCGACGCGCTGTCCCGGATCGTCGAGGTCCGGGTGCAGTGCGTAGTACGCCGTGACCAGCCGAGCGACGTCGACGAGATCCTCGGGTCCGGCCGGGCCGCCCGCTCGCTCGTGCTGCATGTGCCCACTCCTCCGCATGGGTTGATTCTTCGCTTGCGGAGACATCTTTCCTCGTCGGGACCGCAGCGCGCGAGTGGGCCCGGCGCCCGAGGGCGGCGCCCGGCCGCCCCGGGGTCAGATCCGTCCGCCGGTCATCCGCGTGAGGGGGCCGTGGGTGTGGCGTTCGGCGCGACGGCCCACCGCGTAGGAGGCGGCGGTCAGCGCGGTCAGGCCGGCGGCGGCACCGGCGGCGACCATCCTGCGGTTGGCGATGACCGTCCAGGCAGTCTTGGCCCCGGCGGCGACCTGGCCCGAGGTGGCGACGACCGCGCGGCGGCCCGCCTCGACGCCCTTGGCCGCGGTCTGCGCGGCCCCGCTCGCCGCCTGGGCCGCACGCTCGGCGCCGGACGCGGCCGTCGACGCCGCGTCACTCGCCTTGCCGGCCGCGCTGCCGGCCGCCCGCTCCGCGGGGGCGGTCGCCTTGTCGGTGGTCTCCCGGGCCTTGGTCGCGGCGGACCGGGCGGACGTGGTCTTACGGTTCGGATTCTTGTTCTGTTCACTCATGGACACCGACTTGCCGCTGACTCCCCCGGCAAACACGCCGTCCCTCCGACGCGTTCGGGGGCGGCCGGGACGACACCGACGGGGCGGCGCACCCTGGAGGGCTGTCCGTCACGCCAGTTGGCCGGAGGTGCGGCCGAACGGCCATCGGCGCGCGCGGAGTTGGGCGAGGCGGTTCTGACTCATTCGCCGCCGTTCGACACGGGGGCGGTGGTGTGCGGCATGCCGGTGACGTGGCGCCGCCGCGGGAGACCGCCCGGCTGCCCCGGCCGGGCCGCAGGGCTGACTCCGCTCACGGAGGGTAGGCGGAGTACGGCGGGCACCAGAGCGGACACCCGCGGAAAGGAGCACCCATGCCGACCATGATGGAGCGCATCAAGCAGTTCGCCAGGAGCCCTCAGGGACGCCGTACGGCCGAGCAGGTACGGCGGGCCGCGGCAGACCCCCGGCGCCGGGCCCAGGCCCAGCGGCTGCTGGGCAGGCTCCGCGGCGGTGGCCACCGCTGAGCCCTCTGCCCCCTCCGCGCGGCCCGGGGCTCGCCGGGCCGCGCGTCCGTGACCAGGAAGGACCACCATGACCGGATCGTCGGTCCGCGCAGTGGGCTGGGCGCGCTCACTGCCGCTGGACAGCGAGGTGAAGCCGGCCCGGGACTGGGCGCGCGGGCATCTCGACGCACTGGGCTGGACCACCACGGCCCCGGAGACGGCGGACGCCGTGCTGCTGACCGTGTCGGAGCTGGTCACCAACGCCCACCGGCACGCCCACAGCACCGCCCAGCTGATCATGACCTGGGACCAGCGGTGTCTGCACGTCTCGGTGCACGACACCTCCGCCGCTCTGCCGACGCCCCGGGGACCGAGCAGCGAACGCGTCGGCGGGCGCGGCATGCTCCTCGTCGACGCCCTGGCCGACGCCTGGGAGGCCCACCCCTGTCCGCACGGCAAGACCGTCACCGCCTGTTTCCGCTGTCCCCTTCCCGAGGCGGCGCCGTGCTGATCCGCCCCGGTACGGGCGGGCCGGCCGCCCGGCCGTACGATCGGCCGGTCCGAGCCTGCAAGGAGCCCCGCCCGGTGACCGCCGTCCTCCCGCCGCCCCGCACCGTCCGCCCGCTGCCGCCGCCACGGCGCCTGACCCGTATCGAGGACGGTGAACGGCTGCACGCACTGCTCTGGTCCGCGGGGCCCGGCCACAGAATGATCAGCAGCGCGGTGCTCGGCGGAGGCATCGGCGAACGGTCCTGGGTCCTGAACGCCCAGGTCTCCCACGGCTACCGGCGCACCGATCCCGACCGGCACCTCGCCGGCCTCGCCGACGCCGCCGGCGCCCGGGGCCCGGGGGTGGGGCTGATGACGGCGGCGGACGTCTCGGCCTGCGCCCACGCGCACAACGAGGGCGCGGACGCCTTCGTCACGGCCGGCATCGACGTGCGCGGCTGGGCCGCCGCGCCCGGCACGGACCTGGGCGGACCGCAGGCGCCGGGCACGATCAACATCGTCGTCGCCGTGCCTGTGCCGCTGAGCGACGCCGCTCTGGTCAACGCCGTGGCCACCGTCACCGAGGCGAAGGTGCAGGCCCTCGTGGAGGCCGGGCTCGACTGCTCCGGCACCCCCACCGACGCGGTGTGCGTGACCGCCCGCACGCCCGGCCCCGGCGAGGAGACGCACGCCTTCGCCGGGCCCCGCTCCCTGTGGGGCGCCCGGCTGGCGCGTGCCGTCCACCGCGCCGTACGGGCTGCCGTGCCGACGGTGTGAGAACGGGCGCACGGAGACAGGCGTAGGAACCGCTCGCCGGGGTACGCAGCCCACCAGCGGGCGGGCCGCCGCCCGGGTCGGTTGCTTTCGCAGGTGGAGATGGGGGACCGTGACAGCTGAGTCCAGTCCCCCCGGCAGAGAGGTGGTGGGGTACGCACGACGCGTGCCTGCGCTTGTGATTCCTTCCCCCGGCTCACCCGCCCAACCCCGCGGCACGGACGTCCGTGCCGCTCCGACGTGGAAGGATGCCCCCTGTCCGGTGCTGGCGCTCGACGCGAGCGGCGAGGTCGTGGACGCGAACCCGCCCGCCCGGCTGATGCTGGCGCGCCCGCAGGACGGAGGGGCTCCGCGGGTCGTGGTGCCGTCCTGGCTGATGTCCGCGCACCGCGGGCTCGTCGACGGCGGTGTCCCGCCGGAGGGCGTGGCGGCCGCCGGGGAGATCGGTGACCGGTTCTTCGCGGCGCACCCCAGTCCGGTCGCGGACGGAGGGGTGGCATGGTGGCTGCTCGACGACACCGGCCGCCGCCGGGCGGAAGCAGCCCTGACCAGCGCCCGGGAGCAGGCGGCGACCCGCGCCATGGTCTCCAGCACCCTGCTGTCGTCGTTGAACGTGCCGCGCTGCGCCGAGGTCGCGGCGCAGCTGGCGGCGGAGCACCTGGCCGACGCCGCGCTGCTCGTCCTGCCCCCCGTCGGGCGCCGCTTCGCCGTGACCCACGCCCTGCGGGGCGAACCCGCCGTGCACAGCTCGCTCCCGCTCGATCCCCGCGAGGTTCCGGGCCTGGCGGAAGCGCTCCAGGGATTCCCGCCGGTCCCCGCGCGCTGGATCGACCCCCATGTCCTTCCCGGGTGGGTCCTCCCTGCGGGTTTCACCGGGCCGGTCGGTTCCGTCATCGTCACGCCGCTTCCCGGCCACGGAGTGTCCGCCGGTGCGCTGATCCTGCTCCGCTCCAGCGCCGAGCGCGCGTTCTCCCCGGACGAGGAGGCCTTCGCCCGGCTGTTCGCCGCCCGCGCGGGCGCCGCGCTGTCGGCCGCGCGCCTGTACAGCGAGCAGAGCGCGATCACCTCGACGCTCACGCGGGAGCTGCTGCCGCCCGTGCTCGGGTGCCTGCACGGGGTGGACTACGCGGGGCACTACCGGGCCGCCAGCGACCACGAGCGGATCGGCGGTGACTTCTACGACGTCCACCCCGGGGACGACGCCTCGCAGGAGACGTTCGTCGTCCTGGGCGACGTGGCGGGCAAGGGGCTGGACGCTGCGGTCCTCACCGGGAAGATCCGTAACACGCTGCACGCGCTGCTGCCGCTGGCATCCGACCACGAGCAGGTCCTGACCCTGCTGAACGGAGCGCTGCTCACCTCCCGCCACACCCGGTTCGCCACTCTGGTGCTGGCCTGCGTCAGGCGCGAGGACGACGACCGGGTCCGGTTGCGGCTGACCAGCGCCGGGCACATGCCGCCGCTGATCGTCCGCACCGACGGCCGCGTCGAGGAGGCGGACACCCACGGCACCCTCGTCGGGGCGCTGCCGTCGATCACGGTGCGGACGGCCGAGGAGTGGCTCGCTCCCGGGGAGACGTGCCTGCTGTACACCGACGGCATCACCGAAGCCCGTGGCGGGCCGCTGGGCGACGAGCTCTTCGGGGAGCACCGTCTGCGGAAGGCTCTGGCCGAGTGCGGCGGGATTCCGGGAGAGGCGATCGTGGAACGGGTGCAGATGCTGGCCGCCCAGTGGCTGGGTCCCGGCAGCCACGACGACATGGCCACCCTCGCCGTCAGCGCGCCGCGCGCGGTCCCGCCGACGGGGGCGGACCACGGCACGGACGGACCGCGGGGGACGGCGTGAGCGGGTCCCGCCCGTCGGCCGCCGATCTGCGCGACAGGCTGTGGCAGGCGGTGCTCGAGGGCGGCGAGTACGACGCCGTCGACTGTGTGCGCGCCGGTCTCGACGCGGGGTGGCGGGAGGAGGAGCTGCTCCTGGACGTCGTCGCCCGGGTGCAGGAGAAGATCGGGGCCGAGTGGGCCGCCGACCGGATCACCGTCGCCCAGGAGCACGCGGCCACGTCCATCAACGAGCGGGTGATCGCCGCACTGGTCCACGGCCCGGCGGCCGGCCGGCCCGTCCCGCACCGCGGGCGGGTGACGGTCGCCTGTGTCGACGGCGAGTGGCACGCCTTCCCGGCACGGCTCGTCGCCGAGGTCCTGCGGCTGCGGGGCTGGCTGGTGGACTATCTGGGTGCCCAGACGCCGACGCCTCATCTCGTCGCCCATCAGCACCACACCAACTCCGACGCCGTGCTGCTCTCCGGGTCGATTCCCACCCATCTGCCGGCCGCCCACGCGGCGATCACCGCCTGCCGGGCGATCGGGGTGCCCGTGCTGGCGGGGGGCAGGGCCTTCGGCGCGGACGGCAGGTTCGCACGGGCCCTGGGCGCCGACGGGTGGGCCCCGGACGCCCGGGGCGCGGCCGACGTGCTGGAGGCCGGTCTGCCGCGCCCCATGGCGGTACGGCAGGCGGTCGACGACCTGCCGCACCTGGCGGACCAGGAGTACACGATGGTGGTCCGGGACCGCAGCCGCCTCGTCAAGCAGATGCTGGTGGACCTCGAAAGCCGCTTTCCCGCGATGCGCGGCTACAGCGACGCGCAGCGGGAGCGGACCGCGGAGGACCTGGTCCACATCCTCGACTTCCTGGCCACCGCTCTGTACATGGACGACGCGGAGGTGTTCACCGAATTCCTGGGATGGACCTGCGAGGTGCTCGCGGCGCGCGGGGTCCCGGTGCACTCCCTGGTGACAGGGCTCGACATCCTCGCGGAACAACTGCACGACTTCCCCCGGGGCCTGCGCCTCGTCCACGAGGGCGCGCTCCTGCTCCGCGCCCGGTCGGCCGACGCGGCCGTTCCCGGCGCCGGGGGCTGAGCACCACCGGCGGTGAACCCGTCGGCGCCAACACCCAGGCCGCGGTGCCTGCGTCGCCCCACAAGGGCGCGCGCCGACAGGCACGGCCGGGGGATGTTCGCAGGCAGCGCGGGCAGGCGGTCGGCGGACCGAGCCCGGGCGGCGAGGACGTCAGCCGATCACCGGCGCTCACCGGCCGGCCAGGCCCCGCAACAAGGCGCGGACCTGCTCCCCGGCGGCGCGGTGCGAGTGCCGCCCGGCCGTGCGGGGCGGCAGCGAAGCCGCCGACGCCGGCCGCCGGGCGGAACCCCGGTGGCCATGCCGTCAGCCGGACCGCCGGCTTCCCCAGTGGGCCAGGCCGCGCAGCAGGGCGCTGCGTCCCCGGGAGGGTACCGTCCACAGGGTCTGGCCGCGTACGCCCCAGCGTTCCAGCAGGGCGTTGGCGGCCAGGAATCCGGTCGTCGCCGCGCGTTCCATGAGGGCCACCGGCAGTTCGGTGCGGACCAGGTCTCCGGCGACCACCAGCGCGGGGTCCGGTGTGCGCACCGTGGGGCGGTCGGCGTACCCGCCGACGGGGAACAGGGGGCAGTCGGAGCGCCATACATGGCGGGCGTCGACGATCGCGGCGCCCGCCGTCTCCGGGTACGCGCGGTGCAGCTGGGCGATCAGCCGCTTCTGCTCGGTCTCCCGGGAGGCTTCGGGGTCCAGGGCGTACGCGTGCAGTTCGACCACGGAGCCGCCGGTGCGCGCGGCCCAGCGGGACGCCTGGTCCTCGTAACGGTCGAGCACGCTGATGTTGTCCAGGCTCTCGTAGCCGCTCGTGCCCAGGAACGCCGGACGGCCGGGTGCCACGGGCCGGTCCAGCCAGAGGCGGGTGACCAGGAACGGCGGCGCGTTGCGCAGACGGGCGACCCGTTCCCGCCACGGGCCGTCGCCCAGCCGGTCGGAGCGGGCGACCAGGGACCGCAGTCCCTCGGCGTCGAGGGCGAGGACGACGGACTCGTGTCGCCGCTCCTCCGCGGCGGTGGTGATTACGTAGCCGCCGTTCCCGGCGGGGGCGATGTGCTCCACCGCCGTGCCGGTGCGGATGTCGGTGCCGTGCCGGCGCAGATGGCCGGCCAGCGGGTCCCACAGGGCGGTGGGGAAGGGCGCGCCGGGCACGTCGAACAGCAGCCCCTCGGCGGAACCCAGGAAGTAGATGTGGAACATCAGGACCATCTCGGCCGCCGACAGCTGCCGGGGATCGGCGAAGAAGCTGCGGGAGAACACCTCGAACGCCAGATGCCGGGCGCTCTCCGGGAAGCGGATGGCGTCGAGGAAGTCGTGGGCGCTGACGCCGTCGAGGCGTTCGTACACGTCGGGCACGCGCACGTCGAGCAGCGGGAGGGCCGCGACCGGGTTCATCCGGCACAGGTCGCCCGGCCGGAAGGACGGACTGAGGGCGGCGAAGCCGAGCGCGCTCCACGGCGGTGTGCGCGGAACGCCTCGGAAGCCGTCCCGCAGTCCGTTGCTGTGGCGCAGCGGGTAGTCCGGCAGACCGGTGAGCCGTTCCAGGCCCGGATCGCCACGGCGCAACAGACCGCGCAGATTGTAGTACTGACGGAAGAAGGCGTGGAAGCCGCGGCTCATGGTCGCCCGGGTGCCGTCGGCCAGTTCGACGGGCCAGCCGCCGACCCGTCCGCCCAGGAAGGGTTCGCGCTCGTAGAGGGTCACGGCGACGCCGCGCTCGGCCAGCGCGGTCGCCGCCGCGAGCCCCGCGACACCGCCGCCGACGACGGCGGTCGTGGGGCGGACGCCTTCGGTGCGGCGTGCTCCGGGCGGGGGCACCAGCAGCCGGGCACGGCGGTCCCGGCCGGGCCGCACGGCGGCCGAAGGGCGCGGGCCCGTCATCCCTCGGCCCCGTTCCCGGTGCGCGGCCTGCGGCCGACGAAGGTGTGGGTGATGCCCGTCTGCCACCCCGGCAGGGGCAGGACCCGCACGGCGTCGAAGCCGTTCGCACGCAGCCGGCCGGCGAACCGGCTCGCGGTGTCGAACTCCACGACACTGCGCCACAGATGGCGGTACAGCTCGCCGTCCCCGAGCACGGTGGCCGCCGGCTGGACGATGCCGCGGCACACCAGGGTCCACACCGCGCGGTCCGCACGGCGTCCGCCGAGCGTGTACTCGTGCACGCCCAGTCTCCCGCCGGGGACCAGCAGGTCCCGCACGGTGGTGAGCACCGCGTCGGGGTCGGAGACGTTGCGCAGGAGATAGGCCGCGAACACCGCGTCGAACGGGCCCTCCACCCCCGCCCCTGCCAGGTCCTCCGCCGCCGCCCGTACGAAGGTCACCCGGTCGGGCCAGGGTTTGGCGGCGGCGCGGGCCAGCATGCCGGCGGAGGCGTCCACGGCGACGATGCGTGCGCCCGGCAGCACGCCGGCGAGGGCGGCGGTCGACGCTCCGGTGCCGCAGCCGACGTCCAGGACCCGCAGGCCCTCGCCCCCTCGCGGCAGCCCCAGACGGCGGGCCGAGCGGCGCAGGTGGGCGTGGTAGCCGGGGTTGGCTGCCACCAAGGTGTCGTAGCCGCGGGCGGCGTGGTCGAACGCGGCGGTGAGATCCTCGTCGCGGAGCAGGGTCATGCGGTCTCCCGGGGCAGAAGGGGCGGGTGCGGGCGGGCCCGGATCAGGGGCCGTCGAACGGGCGGCGCGGCAGGGTGCGCAGTTCCAGCGCCGAGCGGAGCATGGGGCCGACCGGGGTGTGCAGGCCGACGGTGAGGTCCTCGTGGAGCCGGGTGCGGCCGTCGAGGAAGCGCAGGAGGAGCCGCATGGGCAGGCGGGCGAAGAGGCGCGAGAACAGCGCGGGGCCGTCGGCGCGGCCGCTGTCCAGGGCACGCAGCAGCACGGCGTCCATGGCCCGGGAGCGGGCCGAATGGGCGGGAGGCGGCACGGGGGTGCGGCCCCGGCGCAGCGCGGCGGCGACGGCGCTCGTCTGCCGCTGGATCCCGGCGAAGGTGTAGCCGGTCGAGGGGCGGGTGGCGCCGCCCGCGGCGCCGATGCGGAAGACGCGGGCGCCGACCTGACGGGGCATCGGGGCGTCGGTCATCGGGATGATCCCCGTCTCCTCGGACAGGATCCGCAGGTCGCCCAGCCGGAGCACCTCCTCGGTGTAGTGCCGCAGCGCCGACGCGTAGCCGGCCGCCGTGAGGGGGCGCGGGGAGAACTCGGTGTACTCCACCAGTGCCTCGCGCCGCCCGAGGGGCAGCACGTAACCGAAGGACAGGCCGGTCGCCGGCTGGGGGGTGCGGAAGTCCATCAGGTCCGCGGTCCGGGGGTCGAAGACCGGCCGTTCGGTGCGGACGAACCAGCCGTGGAAGTGCTGCAGCAGGGTGGTGCGGGCGGCAGGGAGGCTGCCCGGGGGACGGGAGTCGAACACCCAGCGGGTCCGCAGGGCGCGGGCCCGTCCACCGGGGTCCCGCAGACGGACCAGCGCTCCCCCGGGCACGTCCTCCACGGTCTCGACGGTCGCCTCCAGTCTGCGCACGACCGGGCTGCCGGCCAGGTCGCGGGCGACCAGGTCCTCGAAGTCGTCGGACCGGATCATCTTGTAGCGCAGCGGCGCGATGTCGTCCTGTGCCGCCGGGCCCGAGGGCGGACGCACCCGCAGGTGCCGCCAGCTCGCCGTGACGGCGGCGTCGAAGCGGCCCCTGACCGGTTCCCAGAAGCACCAGGTGCGCCGCGGGGGACGCAACGGGCCGGGCGGGGCGTCCACCAGGACGACCGACGGGGCCCGGGCTCCCGGCACGGCCTCCGACAGCCGGTGGGCCAGGGACAGTCCGGCGGCACCCGCCCCCACGATCGCCACCTCGGCGTCCAGCACGACGGCACGCTCCTCCCACTCCTCGGCACACACCCACCTCGCCAGCATTCCTGGCTGTGTGCCCGATTGGATTCAGGTCACTCGGATGTGTGACGGACCGCCACCGGGACGGGGTCGGCCGGGGGAAGAGATGCGGCGGCGGTTCACCCACCCGTTCCGTTGTCCCGCATCCGCGTGTCGTGCACGGGCGGAAGCACATCGGTGACGGAACGATCGGTGTTCGCGACGAGAGGAACCGGGATGGGCTGTACAGGTGAGGAGGACCGGGACGTGTCCGGCGTGTTCGGCCGGGCCGCCGGTGACGGGGAGGCCCGCCGGTGACGCGCACCGTGGCGGGCCGTACGGATCATGTGGTGGTCGTGGGCGCCGGGCTGGCCGGGCTGTCGGCGGCCCTGCACCTGCTGGGCGCGGGCCGGCGCGTCACCGTCGTCGAGCGGGAGGCGCGGCCCGGTGGTCGCGCCGGGCGACTGGATCTCGACGGCTACCGGATCGACACCGGCCCCACCGTGCTGACCATGCCGGACCTCGCCGACGAGGCGTTCGCCGCCGTCGGCGGCAGTCTGCGCGAGCGCGTGGAGCTCGTGCCGCTGCATCCGGCCTACCGGGCCCGCTTCGCCGACGGGAGCAGTCTCGACGTGCACACCGGGGCCGAGGCGATGGCGACGGAGGTCGAGCGTTTCGCCGGCCCCCGCGAGGCCGCGGGGTACCTGCGGCTGCGCGACTGGCTGGAGCGGCTCCACCGGGCGCAGATGCGTCGCTTCATCGACGCCAACTTCGACTCCCCGCTCGGCCTGCTGACCGCCGACCTCGCCCGGTTGGCGGCGCTGGGCGGTTTCGGACGGCTGGACGCGCGCATCGGGCGCTTCGTGCGGGACGAGCGGCTGCGCCGGGTCTTCACCTTCCAGGCTCTGTACGCGGGCGTCCCGCCGGCCAGGGCCCTGGCCGCGTACGCCGTCATCGCCTACATGGACACCGTCGCCGGTGTGTACTTCCCGCGCGGCGGAATGTACGCGCTGCCGCGCGCCATGGCGGACGCCGCCGCCGAAGCGGGCGCCGATCTGCGGTTCGGCCACGAGGTCACCCGGCTGCAGCGCTCCGGTGACCGGATCACCGCCGTCGTCACCGACCGGGACCGCGTGCCGTGCGACGCGGTCGTGCTGACCCCGGACCTTCCCGTCGCCTACCGGCTCCTGGGACGCACACCACGGCGGCCGGTGCGGCTGCGGCACTCCCCGTCGGCGGTCGTGCTGCACCTCGGCACCGACCGGACCTGGCCCCAACTGGCCCACCACACACTCTCCTTCGGCGCCGCCTGGCACACCACGTTCGACGAGCTCACCCGCACCGGGCGGCTGATGAGCGACCCGTCGCTGCTCATCACCCGGCCCACCGCCACGGACCCCGGCCTCGCTCCGCCGGGGCGCCATCTGCACTACGTGCTCGCTCCCTGCCCCAACACCGACATCGGGCCGGGCGCCGCCGCGTGGACCGACCTGGCCCCGGGCTACCGGGACGGGCTGCTGCGTGAGCTGGAGCGGCGCGGGCTGGCCGGCCTGGGGTCGGCCATCGAGGCCGAGTGCCTGGTCACGCCCGCTGCCTGGCACGCGCAGGGGCTCGCCGCCGGTACTCCGTTCGCCACGGCCCACACCTTCGCCCAGACGGGACCGTTCCGGCCCCGCAACCTGGTCCGCGGCACCGAGAACGCCGTACTGGCCGGCTGCGGCACCACCCCCGGCGTCGGCGTGCCGACCGTGCTGCTGTCGGGGAAGCTGGCCGCGGCGCGTATCACCGGCGGTCCCAGGCGGCCGCGTGTCCCCCACGACGCGACGCAGGAGGCTTCCGCATGACCGACCGTGAACTGGACGCCGCGGGCGTCACCGACCCGGCACTGCGCGAGGCGTACCGCCGTTGCCGGGTGCTCAACGCCCGGCACGGCAGGACGTACTTCCTCGCCACCCGGCTGCTCCCCGTCGAGCGGCGCCCCGCCGTGCACGCCCTGTACGGCTTCGCCCGGTGGGCCGACGACATCGTCGACGCCCTCGGCACGGGGGCGGACACGGCACGCCGGGACGCGGAGCTGTCCGCGCTCGAGCGCGAACTGGGCAAGGGCCTGCGGGACGGCGACAGCGGCGAACCGGTGGTGCGTGCCCTCGCCGACACGGCCCACCGGTACGGCATCGACCACGGCCACTTCACCGATTTCATGGCCGCCATGCGTGCCGACCTGGTGGTGACCGACTACGCCGACTACGCGGAGCTGCGACGGTACATGCACGGCTCCGCGGCGGTCATCGGCCTGCAGATGCTGCCGGTCCTCGGCACGGTCGTCCCGCGCGGCGTCGCCGAGCCGCACGCGGCCGCCCTGGGCGTGGCGTTCCAGCTCACCAACTTCCTGCGCGACGTGGGCGAGGACCTCGACCGGGGGCGCGTCTACCTGCCGGCCGACCTGCTCGCCGCGCACGGCGCGGACCGCGCGCTGCTGCGGTGGAGCCGGGACACGGGCCGCCGGGACCGGCGGGTCACCGCGGCGCTGAAGGAGTTCGCGGCACTGACGCGGGGCGTGTACCGGGAGGCGGCACCGGGGCTCGCCATGCTGGAGCCGGTGTCCCGGCCGTGCATCCGCACGGCGTTCGTGCTGTACGGCGGCATCCTGGACGCCGTGGCCCGGGACGGCTACGCGGTGCTGCACCGCCGGGCGGTGGTCCCCCGCCGGCGGCGTGCCGTGGTCGCCGCCGACGGGCTCGCCCGGGTGGCCGCCGCCCGGCTGCGTGACCGTCGCGCCGGCCGGCGGCTGCCGGACGTCCGACCGCTCACCTTGTCCCCGACCGGTTCCGAGGGGGTCGCATGAGCTCCGAATCCGCGGGCGGGCGCAGGCGTCTGCCGCTGTCCCTGCGCCGGCGTGCGGTGCCGTGGGACCGGCAGCGTCCCACCTGGCGCGAGGCACGGCCCGCCGTCATCGCCGCCGCGCTGAAGCGGGCGCAGGCGCGTCCGTCGGGCAACTGGTACGTGGTGGGCGACTCGCGCGACCTGCGCGACGACCGTCCGCTGGCGCGGACCGTGGCGGGGCAGGAGGTGGTGCTCTGGCGGAACGCCGACGGTCGTCCGGTCGCCGGGCCCGGGATCTGCCCGCACCTGGGCGCGCCGCTGCGGGACAGCCCCGTCCGCTGCGGAACGCTGGTGTGCCACTGGCACGGACTGGCCCTGGACGGCGGCACGTTCGCGGGCTGGGAGCCGTTCCCGGTGCACGACGACGGGGTGCTGCTGTGGGTCCGGCTGGACGCGGCCGGCGGCGAGGCGCCGCTCGACGCGCCGGTGGTGCCGGCGCGGCCGGACCGGGCCCTGACGGCCGTGTACACCGGGATGGGTACCTGTGAGCCCGAGGACGTGGTGGCCAACCGGCTGGACCCCTGGCACGGGGCCTGGTTCCACCCCTACTCGTTCGTCGACCTCACCGTGACGGGCGCGCCGGACGGCTCGGACGGGAGCGCGGACGTGTTCACGGTGCATGTGTCCTTCAAGGTGGCCGGGCGGCTGGTGGTGCCGGTGCGGGCCGAGTTCACCGCGCCGGAGCCGCGCACCGTGGTCATGCGCATCACCGAAGGGGAGGGGGCGGGCTCCGTGGTCGAGTCGCACGCCACTCCCCTCGGAACGGACGGCCGCGGCCGGCCGCGTACGGCGGTCGTCGAGGCGGTGGTGGCGGCGTCCGGCCGTCCGGGTTTCGCCCTGGCGCGAGGCGCGGCCCCGCTGCTCCGTCCCCTCGTACGGGCCGCGGCCGGCCGGTTGTGGCGCGATGACCTTGCCTATGCGGAACGCCGCTGGTCCCTGCGTTCCACGGGGCGCTTCCCGGGCTGACCGGCCACCCGGCCGGACGACCTGGCCGTAGGCGTGGGCCACTTTTTCGTCCCGCCGTCCCGTCCCCGGGGGGCGCTGCCCCCGACCCCCGCTCCTCAAGTGCCGGAGGGGCTGAGTTGCGCCGGCCGGGCCGAGTGGTGCCGGACGGGCCGAGTTGTGCCGGAGGGAGTCACCGGCGGGCCCCGGACGCCCTGCCGTCGGCCCTGCCGCCGTCGCCGAGGAGGCCGGTGTGGTGCAGGGGGGCCGTGGCCTCCAGGCGGGGCAGCCGGCGGCGGGTGGCCCGCAGCACGACGGGGGGCAGGGCGGCGCGCGCCACTTGGGCCAGGCGCACCCACCGGGGAACGTAGACGGCCCTGCTGCGGTGTTCCACGGCAGTCGCCAGCCGGGGTGCGACCCGGTCCACCGGGTGCACGCGCCGGGCCAACGGCGGCATGTTGCCGCGCAGTTCGCGCAGCGCGGGGTAGCGGTCCCCTTCGCGGATCATGTCGGTGTCGGTCCAGCTGACGTAGGCGATGCCGACGGCGACACCGTGGTGCGCCACCTCGGCGCGCAGAGAGTGCGCGAAGGCCTCCGCGCCGGCCTTCGAGGCGCAGTAGGCACTCATCATCGGGGCGGCGCCGATCGCGGCGAGCGAGGCGACCTGGAGGTGGTAGCCCCGGGTCGTCAGCAGGTCCGGCAGGAAGGCGCGCGCCGTGGCCGCGCTGCCGGTCAGGTTGACGTCGATCACCCGCCGCCATTCCGCAGGGTCGGAGGTGATGAACGGGCCGCTCTCCGCGACACCGGCGTTGGCCACGACGGCGGAGGGAGGACCGAGGCGCCTCCTGACCAGTTGCGCGGCCCGGTCCAGCGCGGCCTCGTCGGTGACGTCGACCTCGTGGGCCAGCGCGGGGCCGGGCAGGGTGTTCGCCAGCGCTTCGAGGTCCGCCCTCTCGTGGCCGAGCAGGGCGACGCGGGCACCGCGCCGGGCGAGTTCGCGGGCCAGGGCCGCGCCGATACCCCGTGCGGCGCCCGTCACCACGACGGTGCGGCCGCGGAGCGGGGAGTCGCTCATCGGGCCTCCCCGTCGTCGGGGGATGTGCCCGGGCGGGCCGTGTGGTCGGGGTGGCCGGCGGTGCGGCGGGCCTCCTTCATCTCCGCCTCGTACAGGTGGTCCCGGCCCTCGGCCAGTTCCTCCACGGCGGCCTGCTCGATCTCCCGGAACGGCTGGTAGTAGGTGCTGTCGTAGGCCTCGACGATCTGGAACGTCCAGTGCCCCGGAATGACGTTGCGGCCCAGCACCTGGGTGCGCACCGTCTCGGCCCACTCCGGGTGCCCGGCCTTGCGCAGCAGTTCGACGGTGCGGTCGAGTTCCAGGTCGGCGGTGCCGGTGAGCTGGTGAAAGCTGTAGAGGTGGCCGCGGGCCCGCTCGGTCGTCTCCAGAGCCTTCGACAGCGATCCGAGTGCCTCCACCGTCTCGTCGCTGACGCCCTCGGGGCGCCGGTGGGCCCGGTCGGGTCCGTCCTCTTGTCCGGTCATCGTCTCGCCTCCGCCTGTGGTCGATGGTCTCCCGGGGTGCCGCGGTGGGGCTTCCCGGCCGGTCCGGGGCGCCGGTCATCCGTCGCCGGGCCGCCGGCCGGTGTCCGGCTGCCTGCGGCCGGTGCGGTCGCGGTGGGTCAGCAGGCGCTGCGCCCCGGCCAGCCCGGCGGCCAGGTGCCGGCGCAGGGCGGCGCGTGCGGCGTTGGCGCCCGGGGCGCCGTGCACACCGCCGCCCGGATGGGCGCCGGCGGACGCCAGATACAGGCCCTTGACGGGCGTCTCGGGGCGTCCGGTGCCGGGGGCCGGGCGAAAGAACAGCTGCTGGTGCATGGCCGCGGTGCCGCCGTTGATGGCCCCGCCGTGCAGGTTCCGGTCGAGGGCCTGGAGCGTGGGCGGCGCGAGGATGCGCCGGGCACGGATCCTGGACCGGAAGCCGGGGGCGAAACGTTCCACCTGGCGCTCGACACGGTCGGCCATGATGTCCTGCTCCCTGGCGTCCCAGGCTCCGGTGAGCGACTCCTCGCCCGCGTCCCCCGCCACGTCGTGGGGCACATGCGTGTACGCCCACGCGGACTCCGTTCCCCGGGGGGACCGGGACGGGTCGGAGGTCGTCATCTGGCCGAACAGGCAGAAGGGCCGGTCCGGGACGGTGCCGGTGGCGAGCTGGGCGGCGAACCGGGTGAGTTCGTCGAGACCGTTCGCGAGGTGGACGGTCCCGGCGCCGGCGGCCTGCTCGCAGCTCCAGGGCACCGGGCCGTCGAGTGCCCAGTCGACCTTGAAGGTGGCGAAGTCCCACTGGAAGCGCCGCAGGTCGGACAGCAGCTGGGAGGGAAGGTGTTCGGGTGCGACGAGTTCGCCGTACAGGGCGGGCACGGCCACGTCGGCGAGGACGGCACGGTCCGCCGTCACGGTCTCGCCACCGGCCGTGCGCACCCCGGCCGCCCGTCCGTCGCGGACGAGGACGCGGTCCACGCGCTGTCCGCAGCGCAGCACGCCGCCGCGCTCCTCCAGCCGGCGCGCCAGGGCCTCGGTGAGGGCACCGGAGCCCCCGGCCGGCACGGGGAAGCCGTAGGTCTGCCCGAGCATCGACATCAGCCAGCCGAAGCCGCCGCTGCCTGCCGCCTCCGGTGCCAGGTCGGCGTGGAGCGCGTTGCCGGCCAGCAGCAGGCCTCCTCCCTCGCCCCGGAACTCCTCCTGCGCCATGCGGCGCACGGGCAGCACCAGGGTGCGCGCCATGCGCAGACCGCCCGTGCCGCGGAGCCTGACGGCCAGCCGGAGGCCGGAACGCAGGGGCGGGAAGGGGGTGAACAGGGCGTCCAGCAGATCGGGCCGCAGGCTCTCCCACATGTCGTGCAGCCGGTGCCAGGCGGCCCCGTCCCCCGGCGCGAAGGCATCCAGCGACGCGGCGGTGACGTCGACGCGGCGGTCGAGGACCGCGCACCGGCCGTCGGTCAGGGGATGTGCGACGACGTGCGGAGCGTGGCTCCAGCGCAGCCCGTGGCGCTCCAGGTGCAGTCCGGAGACGACCGGGGAGGCGGCGGCGAGCGGGTAGAAGGAACTGCAGACGTCGCTGACGAAGTCGGGGTCGGCGCCCCGGTCGTGGCGTACGGCGCCACCGGGCACCGGCTGCTCCTCCAGTACCTCCACGCTCCAGCCGGCGTCGGCGAGCAGGTTGGCCGCGACCAGGCCGTTGGGCCCGGCCCCGATGACCACGGCGTCAGGCACGGGCGCCTCCCGTGCCGGGCTCGGGTGCGACGACCTGCCCCATGGGACGGCGCCGTTCCTCCTCCGCCGCCTCGTCCTCGCAGAGTTTCGCCAGCCGGGCGAGCATGGCGCGGTGGCGGATCTGGATCAGCGCCTCCACGGCCACGTTGTGCACCAGGCCGCCCGCTCCTCGCAGCGGATGCTCGTCCACGATCACCAGGCAGTGATCGCCCCAGGGCCGGAGCTCGATGGCGATCCGCGCCGTGCCGAGCGGTCCTGCCTTGGCCTCGAGTTCCAGGGCCTCGCCCGGCACGCAGCGCCGGACGACGGTCTCGTTGTTCAGGCACAGGGGGCCGAACCGCACCTCGAAGCCGATCGCGGATCCGAGTTCGGGCCAGTGTCCGCGCACCGGCTCCGAGGAGGAGGTGCCCACCACCCAGTCCGCGTAGCGGGTGCCGTCCGCCAGCACGGCCCATACGGACCGCGGGCTCGTTCGAATCAGACGATGACGTGCTGCCACTTCGACCTCCCGTGTCCCTGAGCGGCACCAGCCAGCACTGAGTGCCCCCTCTGGCGCGGGTCAACCGGCGGCGGGTCGCGGAGCGGGGCCGGCGGTCTCCGGACGGGTCGGTGCGAGAGCCCAGCGGATGCCCGCGGTGACGGCCGTGCCCAGCGGTCGGACGCACACGCCCTCGGCCGGGGGCACGCGCGGCAGCCACAGGGCACGGGAGGCCCAGCCCGGCAGGAGGGAGACGGCGTTGGCGGCGAGGACGCCGTACGGCAGCCGGGCGAGCAGCGGGACGGGCGGATTGAGCAGCAGGAACCGGGCGGTGCTGCGCGCCTCGGGGGTGGCGCGCAGTTCGGGGCGGTAGGCGGCGAGCCGCTCGTCGAGTCCGGCGCGGTCGACCGGCGGGTCGGGTATGCCGAGGGCGGTGGCGATGCGGGCCATGTCGGCGACGTAGGCGTCGCAGCCCTCCGCGTCCAGGGGGTGGGCGCCGTAGCGCTGGTGGGCGCGCAGGAAACTGTCGACCTCCGCGATGTGCACCCAGCACAGCAGGCGGGGGTCTGCGGCCCGGTACTCCTCCCCGTCCGCGGTGGTGCCGCGCACCGTCTCGTGGACGGCCCGCACCCGGTCCACGGCCTGCTGGGCGGCGTCGGCGGTGCCGTAGGTGGTGACGGCGAGGAAGGTGCTGGTCCGCTGGAGGCGTCCCCACGGATCCCCGCGGAACCCGGAGTGCCCGGCGACGGCGGCCATGGCCAGCGGGTGGAACGACTGGAGGAGCAGGGCCGACAGACCGCCGATGAACATCGAGGCGTCCCCGTGCACCCTTCTGACCGGCCGCTCGGGGCCGAACCAGCGCGGTCCGGGCGTGCCGTGGATGCGCGCGCGGCTGTCCGGGCCGTCCGGTCCGGCCACCCTGGAGAAGATCGCGTGACCGATCCGGTCGCGCAGCACCGAGCCGCCTTCGGTCAGCAGTCCCATGGCTCGCTCCGCCCGTCTCGCGCCCGCGCCGGCCGTGGGCGTCCTACGGCTACGTCTGCCCCGGTCCCCACGGTGCCCACACCCGCTCAGGGGACGTCGCCCCACCAGTCGTACACCCGGCCGCCGGGGCTGCGGGGGACGTACACCGAGCGTCCGCCCGCGCCGTACCGGCCTATCTCGGTGCGCAGGCCGACGCCGTCCCTCAGCTCCGTCCCGTCGCGGTCCGTCACGTCCAGCAGCAGACCGTCCAGCGGTCCGCCGGCCAGTTCCACGTAGGACCGGCCCTGGCGAGGACCGGGGTCGTCGTGGTCCGCACCGTAGACCCGGCCGCGCATGAACTCCAGCTCGTCCATGACCGCAGGGTGGCATCCCCCACTGACAATCGGTCCCGGGCCGAGGGCGGACTCAGGCCCCCGGGCCGCGGCCGCTCGCCGTCCACGGTGCCGGTGCCCGGCCGTCGTTCCAGGCGAGCAGGGCGTCGCGGGCGACGCACACGATGCCGCAGTGCCCGGCGTAGTCCTCGGCCGGTTCCGTGAAGTCGGCGGTGGTCACGACGAGGGCCACGTCCGCCTCGTGGACGGTGAAGCAGGTGCCGCCGAAGCGCTGCAGGTCCTGCGAGCCGACCTTGTTGTCGTCGCCGTAGCGCTTGCACTGGATGACGAGGCGGAGGCCCTCGGGGGACAGCGCCACCACGTCGGCCCCCAGGTCTCCGGCGCCGCCGACGACCTCCACCTGTGAGCAGCCGTCCCGGACGCACAGGTCCGCTATCGCCTCCTCGAACTCCTCCGGGCCGAGCGCGTCGAAGTCGTGGGCGTACGCGGGGTCGTCGGCGCGGGGGGCCGGTGGAGTGGGGGCGGGGGCCGGCACCGGCGGCTCGAGGGCGTCGAGTGCCGTCACCGTGGCCTGTTCCAGTGCCTCGCCGGCTCGGCGGACGACCGCGGACGCCGACAGCCGTCGGCGTCTGCGCGCGTGGGCCAGGACGACGGCACCGGCCACGCAGCACAGCACGAGGGCCCACACCGGGCGCCGCTGGGCGACCCCGGCCAGCGCGCGCACCGCGAGGCCGCCCGTGACCAGGGCCGTGGCCATCAGGCCGAAGAACATGGCGGTCGCTCGCAGGTCGAAGCGCCGTGCGCGGGGCATCGGACGCGTGCGGTGCTGGGGCGTGGTCACCGTGGAGGTTCCCTTCTCTGGCGGACGGCAGGAGGTGCCCCCGGAGGAACCCGGGGGCACCGTCGAAGATCACGTAGCCGTCTGCCCGTGATCCGGGCGTTCACGGCGTGCCGCACAGGAGTACGGGGTAAACACGTGTGTGCTGGCTGCGGCGATCAGGGAGGCGGACGTGGACTGGCGGGGATTCGCTCAGCAGATGGCTTCCATGGCCCGTGACCTCCTGGCGGAACACACCCTCGACTCGACCCTGGAGCAGATCACGCGTTCGGCGGTGGACCTCGTCGAGGGCTGCGACGCGTCCGGGATCCTCGTACTGAAGGGGGACCGGGTGAGTTCGCTGGCGCCCACCGAGCAGCTCGTGACCGAGAGCGACCGGCTCCAGGGGCGCCTGGGGGAAGGGCCCTGTTTCGACGCGGCGCGGCCCGACCGCTCCGAACGGGTCTTCCGCATCAGGGACTTCACCGCGGACCCGGAACGCTGGCGGTCGTTCGTGCCCCGCTGCCGGGAGCTCGGGGTGGGGAGCATGATGGGCTTCCTGCTGTACACCCGGGAGGAGGAGCTGGGGGCGCTGAACATGTACTCCCGCAAGCCGGGGATGTTCACGGAGGACAGCGAGACGGCGGGCTGGCTGCTGGCCTCCCACGCGGCGGTCGCCTTCTCCACCGCCGTGACCGACGCCCAGCTGCAGGAGGCCATCGCCACCCGGCATCTGATCGGTGAGGCGATGGGCATCCTGATGGGGCGGCACCACGTCACGGAGGACCGGGCGTTCGACATACTGCGCACGCAGTCCCAGCGCACCAACACCAAGCTGCGGGACGTGGCACGCCGGGTCTGCGAGACCGGCACCGCGGAGCAGTGAGCGGGCGGCATCCCGCCCTTTCGCGCGCTGCTCAGCGGGCGCCCGTCCAGGTGTGGGCGACATCGATCACGAGGCGGTCCTGGAGCTCCAGGACCCGGAACGGCAGCCGTGCGCGTACGCCCAGGCCGACCTGGGTCTCGCCCTCGAAGCTTCCGGCGAACCGCGCGTCACGGAAGGTGCGGTACCCGGTGAGGTCCACTCCCGGCAGGGGACGGGAGGCGCGGGCGGGGTAGGTGGGCTCGCCGGTCTCGGGCGCGTAGGAGGGCGCGGCCACCCGCACCTCCAGAACGGCGCCGCCGGCGACGGGGATCGGCCGGCCCGATCCGTCCTGGTGCAACCGGTCGACGTACCGGACGGAGTAGCCGAGGTCGCTGCGCCCGGCGCCGGGCAGGTCGACCACCATCCGGTCGAAGCAGTCGTGCCGGCCGGTCCTGATGTTCCGTACCGGCGTGGTCGTGCTGTCGGTGTCCGACTTGACCAGGCTGCCCCAGCCGGTGGGACAGGCCGTGGCCCTGGCGGGAGCCGCCGGGGTGGCCACGGCCGGGACCGCGGCCGTGGCCAGGGCGGTGCCCATGAGCAGGAGAGTGGCGCAGATTGTTCTATGGTGAAGCATTTTCGGCCCCCTGGGCTCGCATCCAGCTGATATCGGGTGAGACGAGCGGGATGCCCGGAAGGTTGCGGTTGTGTTCCGGCCGGTCGCCGGACCGGCGGGCATGGCACATCCTGGGGGGAGGCGAACGAATGGATGTCCCGTGCGTCCGCACCGGGAGGGCGCGACATGGATGAGGCAGCCGCCGAACCGCAGGGGGCGCGGTCGGCAGGCATGCTCGGGCGGGATACGGAGCCGGTCCGCGGCGCGCACTCGGAGGCCCGGATCGAGGACGCGCTCGCCGAGCCCGTGGTGGCGGCGATCCAGGGCGCCGGCGGCTACGGCGGTCTGGTGTATCTGCGCTCGCGCGACCGGCGCTCACTGGTGCTCTGCGTGGTGTCCGGCGTCCCCCGGTCGCTGTTGAAACCGTGGTGGCGGATCCCCGTAGGCGGGACGCTGCCGATGCCCGAGGCGTACCGCAGGGGTGAGGATCTGTGGCTGCCGGACGAACGGGCGACGATGCTGCGGTTCCCGCAGTTCACCGCCGCGTTGCCGTACTCGTTCGCCCACGCCTACCACCCGGTGCGGGTCGGCGGCGAGACCGTGGGCGTCCTCGCCGTGCTGCGTTCGGCCACCCGGGAGCCGTCGGACGAGGAGGCGGTGCGGGCGGCCCTGAGCGAGGCCGGGCGGGACATGGAGAGGCGGCTCACCGAGTTCGCCCGTCGGATGCCCGGCCGGGAGGGCCCGGACGCCGTCGCCTACGGCATCGACTACGACGACCAGCCGGTGAACGTGCGGCTGCCCACTCCGCCCGCCCGGGCCGTCGAAGTCGGCATCATCGAGTGGGACCTGGACCACGACCGGTGGTCGGGGGACGACGACGCGCTGTCGCTCCTGGGCGTCGCCCGGGCGGAGTTCGGCGGCACCATGGCGGAGGTCGAGGACCGGATCAGCCCCGACGACCGGCACGAACTGAGGGCGAGCCGGCGGGAGGCGGAGGACACCGGACAGGTCAGGGGGCGGCATTTCCGGGTGCTGGAGGAGCCCGAGGACGGCGGCCGGATGCGCTACCGGCCGTTGGAGCTGTGGGGACATGTCGTACGGGTGGAGGGGGCCGCCCGGATTCTCGTGGGTGCCCTGGTCGACACGGCGGGCGGTGTCACCGCGGCGGAGGCCGCGGAGCGGCTGCCCGACGGCGTGTTCTCCCTCGACCAGGACGGCCGGGTGATCTACGCCAACCGGCGCTGCCAGGAACTGCTGGGGTGCGCGCTGGAACAGCTGCTCGGGCACCACCCGTGGGACGTGCTCACCTGGCTGCACGACCCCGCCTACGAGGACCACTACCGGGCCGCGATGCTGTCGCAGGAGCCGGTGTCGTACCTGGTGCGCGATCCGGACGGCGTCTGGCTGGGGTTCGTGCTCTACCCCGGCGTGCACGGCCTGACCGGCCGGGTCTTCCGCACCGACGCCCCCGCCGGGGCGGAGCCGGGCGGGCCCCTGGCACCGGTCGGCACCGGGGCGCCGTCGGAGCTGGTCGCGCCGACCCGCGCGGGGGCGCTCTACCACGTGGTGCAGATGGCCAGTGTGCTGACCGAGGCCGTCACCGTCAGGGACGTGTGCCGGGCCGTCGCCGAGCAGTTGCTTCCCGGGTTCGGCGCGCAGGAGATCGCCCTTTACACCATTCGTGACGGACGGATGTACCTGCTGTGGGAGTCCGGTTACCCGAGTCACTTCCTCGAGCCGTTCGAAGGCGTCCCCCTCGACGCGAACCTGCCGGGCGTGCACGCCCTGACCGCGCGGCTCCCGCTCTTCTTCGCGTCGCCCGAGGCACTGGTGACCGCCTACCCCGGGATCGCCCTGGACACGATGGGCGCCTGGGCGTTCCTGCCCCTGATCGCCTCCGGACATCCGGTCGGTTCCTGCATCCTGGGCTGGAAAGCCCCGCACCCGTTCACTCCCGAGGAGCGCAGTGCGCTGACCGCGCTGGGCGGACTGGCCGCGCAGGCGATGGAGCGGGCCCGGCTCTACGACGCGGAGTCCGCCGTGGCGCGCGGACTGCAGGAGGGTCTGCTGCCGCACCGGCTGCCGGCCATCGACCGGCTGCGCACCACCGGCCGCTACCTTCCCGGCACGCAGGGCATGGCCATCGGCGGCGACTGGTACGACGTGATCAGGACGGGGAGCGGGGTGGCCCTGGTCATCGGTGACGTCGAGGGGCACAGCGTCGGCGCAGCGGCCGTCATGGGGCAGTTGCGCAGCGCGGTGCACGCCTTCGCGGCCAGCGGCCGGCCGCCGCAGGAGGTCATCACCCACACCAACCGGCTGCTGGTCGATCTGGAGACGGACGTCTTCGCCACCTGCTGCTACATCGAGCTCGAGCCGGCCACCGGCCGTGCCCTGGCCGTCCGGGCGGGGCATCCCCCGCCGCTGCTGCGCCATCCCGACGGCCGCACCGAGTCCCTGGACCTGCCCGGCGGTGTGCTGCTCGGGGTGCAGGCGGACGCCGTCTACCCGGTCACGACCCTCACCCTGGCTCCCGGCAGTGTGCTGGCCCTGTACACGGACGGGCTCGTGGAGACGCCGGGCGGTGACATCGGGACGGGGATCGAGGAGGTCCGTCTCGTGCTGGCCCGCAGCCGTACCCGCTCCGTCGAGGAGCTCGCCGACCAGCTGATCCGCACCGCCCGCCGGACCGAGGACCGCCCGGACGACGTGGCCCTGCTGCTGACGGCCTACGACTGGGACGCCGGCCGCTGACGCCGGTCACGGCTCACAGGCAGTAGCGCACCAGCCACTCGTCCGGGTCGTAGGCGTGGCGGGCCGGGTCCGGCGTCACGGCCGGCCGTTCCTCGACCATGTCCTCCACCCGGACCGGCTGCGGGAGACGTCCGAAACGGGCCCGACGTGCGGTGGCGGCGGCCCCGTCCGCTTCCTCGTGCGTGTGCACCGTCTCCTGGCTCACGGCAACTCCCCTCCGCGGCCGGCCGATGCTCCCCCCTCGGACAGCACCGCGGCCTCTCGACCGAGTTTCCCACACCCGACGCCGGAAGCATGGCTTCCGTCACAGCCGGGGGCGGCCCGTTACTGATCCACTCCTCCCATGCGCAGCACTCTCCTCCCCCTCACCGCCGCTCTGGCCGGCGTCCTGTTCCTGACCGCGTGCGGAACCGAACAGGCCGGCAGCACGGCCGCCGGACCGTCCCCGTCGGCCAACCCCTGTGGCGGGCAGTCCCCGAGCACTCCCGCCCCTCCCCCGCCGGGGCCCGCCGACTCGGAGCACGACGGGGTCCGGATCACCGGATTCGGCGGCGGAAGCCAGGGGTGCGCCACGTTCGAGGTCACCAACACCGGGTCCGAACCCTTCACCTACATGATCACCTTCGATCTGCTCTCCGATGCCGGGACCGTGCTGGACAACACCGAGCGGACCGTCGAGCGCGTGGCTCCGGGACGGACGGTCCCGGGCACGCTCACTCCGAGCGACTCGACGGTGGGCATGCGGAACGTGAGCGGGGTACGGATCGCCAAGGTGCGCAGCGTGCCGGCCGACGAGGCGCCGTACGCCCACGGGCCCTGCCCCGAGTCCGGTCTCCGGGTGTACGCGGACGACGGCGACGCCGCCATGGGGCTGCGCGTCGTCTCCATCCACCTGGAGAACTGCGGAACCCGGCCCTACGCGCTGCACGGCTACCCTGAGGTGCGGCTCTACGACGAGGAGCACGAACCCGTGCGGGGGGTGCGGATCCTGCGCGACGGCAGCTCCGTCGCCGGCGCCACAGGGGCGGACGGTCCCGCCCTGCCGATCGTCGTGGCGCCGGGCGGGAGCGCCCGGGCCGGTCTGGTGTGGCGCAACACGGTGCAGGCGGGGACGCCGGTCCACGCTCCCTATGCGCGGGTGCGGGTGAAGTCCGGGGCGGACTGGGTGATGGTCGTTCCCGAGCTCGACCTCGGGACGACGGGGAAGCTGGCGGTGGGGCCGTGGAAGAAGCGGGAGGAGGCACCGGCGTCACCCTGAGCTGTCTCCTGGCGATGACGATGTTCGCCGTCTTCGGCCTCGGCATGGACTACGAGATCTTCCTGCTCTCCCGCGTCCACGAGGCCTGGCGGCGCACCGGGGACGCCAAGGCGTCGGTCGCCCATGCCCTGGAGATCACCGCGCGGGTCATCACCTGTGCCGCGCTGATCATGGTGAGCGTGTTCGCGGCGTTCATCGTCGGCGACGACGTCGTGGTCGAGATGCCCGGTCGGGGTCTGGCCGTCAGCGTGCTCATCGACGCCACCGTGGTACCGCTGCTGATGGTGCCTGCCGTGATGGCCCTGCTGGGCAGGCACGCGTGGTGGACACCGCGGTGGCTGGACAGGATCCTGCCGCACATCGACGCAGAGGGGAGGGCGCCCCGGCGTCCCGCTGACGCACGAGGCGGCAGGCCCCGCGAGGGGTCCTGCCGCCGTTGCCGTGCCGCGGACGATCAGGCGTTGCGCCGGACGCTCCGCAGGACGAAGAATCCGAAGATCACCAGCACTCCGCCGATCGCGGCCGGCCAGAGCTGGGCGCCGGTCTCGGCGAGGCTCCCGGTCTGGCCCTGTGCCTGGGCTCCGTCCTCGAGCTCGGGGAGACTGCCGGGCACCTCGGCGGCCTGTGCCGCCTGGCCGCCGTCGTCCTTGCCGCCCTTGTCGCCGTCCTTGTCGCCGTCCTGGTTCCCGGCGCCGGTGTCCTCGCCGTTCCCGGCCGGGACCGAGGCCTTGACGTCGGGCTGCTCGGGCTGTGCGGTGCCGTCGCCCTTCCCGGGTTCCTCCGTGGCCGGGTTCTCGGCCGGGGCCTCCGAGGGCTGCTCCTGCCCGCCGTCACCCTGGTCGCCGCCCTTGCCCTGGTCGCCGCCGTCGCCGGGCTTGTCGCCGCCGTCGTTCTGGTTGCCGCCGTCGTTCTGGTTGCCGCCGTCACCCTGGCCCGGGTCCTCGGTGGGCTCCTCCGGCTGCTGGGGCTCCTCGGTCGGCTCGCCGCCGCCGTTGCCGCCGTCGCCGTTGCCGCCGTCGCCGTTGCCGCCGTCACCGTTGCCGCCGTCACCGTTGCCGCAGGTGCGACCCTCGTTGATGCAGTCGACCATCTCGTTCATCAGGTCCTCGTCGAAGACGTTGATGAAGTCGCCGTGGTCCGTGATCGGCTTGTGCAGCTGCTCCGGGAAGGAGTCGACGGCGAACAGCGGCGTGGTCCTGCCGCCGTCCTCGAGGCTCGGCGCGTCGACGTCGTAGACGATCCGCTGCACCAGCTGCGGCACGGGCTTGAAGCCGGACGGGCAGTTGCCGGCCTCGTCCACGAACGCCATGTGGGTACGGTGGTTGGCGCTGTCGATGTTGCGGCCGTCCCAGCAGCTCTGGAAGTCGAACGAGCGCACCACGTCACTGCCCTCGGGGCACAGCGGGTACTTGTCCGTCAGCTGGCGGTCCTCGAAGCCGGTGCAGCTCCAGGACGCGTTGGCGTTGGCGGGGCCGTTGACGAACGACTTGGCGTCACCGGTGATGATGCGCAGCAGCCGGGGCATGGCGGTGACCTCACCCTGCGGGTTGCCCACGAAGGTCAGCGTGACCTCCTTGGGTGTGACGATCTCACCGACGTTGCCCTCGATGCCGCCGCCCGGGGAGTTGGCGTCCTGCTCCTCGGTCCCGTTCTGCAGACGCAGCACCGGCCAGTAGTACGCCGACCTGTCGCCCTGGTCCACGCAGGTGGTCTGCGCCTGCGCCAGTTCCTCGTCGCTGGAGAAGGCGTTGGTCGCCTGGTTGCCGATGTAGTCGTGGAAGTGGTGGGCGCCGTTGCTGACACCCGGCGCGGCGATCACGTTGTCCGAGTTGAACAGGCCGTTCTCGTTGACGCCGCAGTCGCTGACGAAGGTGCCGCGGGAGGCGTTCGCCGACTGCTTCGGCTCGGAGACGTTGGGCTGGACGCTCTCGATGTCGACGTAGTCACCGGCGACGGGACCGTTGCCGGCCTGGCCGCCGTTCCCGCCCTGTTCCTGGCCCTGTTCGTCCTGGCCCTGCTGATCCTGACCCTGTTCGTCCTGACCCTGCTGGTCCTGGCCCTGCTGGTCCTGGGCGTCGCCTCCGTCGCCAGCCTGGTCGCCGCCGTTGCCGTCGCCTTCCTGCTGCGCGGGGGCGTTACCGGACTCGCGCACGGCACAGGCGGCGAGCTCCTCGAGGCCCTCCGGCCGGTCACCCACCCGGTCGATGGCGGTGGCGATGCGGGCGAGGGTCGCGGAACGCTTCTCCTCCAGCGGCCCCGCGATCGCGTTGTCCGCGAAGGCCGGGTCCTGCCGGATGGCGTCCGCCGACTCACCGAGCCGCTTGTAGGCCTCGGCGATCTGCGCGTCCAGGCCGGCGAGTTCCTTGTCCACCTCCGCCCGCGCCTCCTGGGGCACCGACGTCAGCTGGGTGGCCACGTCCGGACAGTCGATCGTGGCGCCCGAAAGGACCTGGGCCTGATCGGCGCCCGTCCCGTCCTCCGTCGCGGAAGCGTAGACGTTGGCCGCCATCATCCCGCCTCCCCCCAGGATCAGGGCGAAGGCGGCGAGAGTCGCGCGCTGTTTCGGGCGTCTGCGTGTGTTGCGTGCCAAGGCAGTACTCCTACGCTTCTGTCGCGGGGGGTCGGCATGGGATTCCCACGCCCCATACGCAAGCGGGCCGCCCTGTGTTCAAACGCCTCACGATTTCTTCCCCGAATCTCAGGGAACTCCCGCCCCGGCAACGCCAAGTCCCCGCCGGAGTCGGGTCGTCCGGCGGGGACTCGGGAACGTGAAGGTGAAGTCGCGGCAGGTCAGCCGAAGTTCACATCACTGCACAGGAAGTACGTCTGGTCCATGTGCGAGGCCTGCCAGATCGTGTAGACGACATGGCGGCCACTGAGGCCCGACGTGCTCACGGGGATCGAGTAGTTCTGGCTGGGGGCGTACGAGCCGGTGCGGGCCACCAGCTGGAGGTCGTCCCAGCCGAGAGTCTGGGTGGCGGGATCGAATCCCTGGCGGGTGACGTAGACGAGGAAGTAGTCCGCGCCGTGGCTGGCCTGGTCGTACAGCCGGACGGTGAAGTTGTCGTTCACCGCCGTCGTCTTCCAGGCACCCACCGTGTCCATGGAGTTGTAGCGCCCGCCCTCGGTGCGCCCGCCGCTGCACAGCTGACCGTCCGGGACGACCGCCTGGAAGTTGCCTGCGGAGCCGTTGCGGTAGAGGCCGTTCCAGTTCCACATGGCGTTGGGGTTGTCCTGCCACGCCTGCCAGCACATGGGGTCCTCCTGGGCCATGGCCGGATTCTGGAAGTCACTCCCCCAGCGCTGCCAGCACCCGTAGCTGCGGGACGCGGGGTCGATCACGGAGCCATGGGCGACGGCGGTGCCGCTCCAGGGGATCAGGGAGAGCAGCGCGGCCACCGCGACGGTCAGGGCGAGCGACAGACGGGACCGGAGGGACAGAAAGTCATGCCCATGCCAAGCCATCAGTTCCTTCTTTCCGCTGTGGGGGTCGTGGGGATCGCGGGGAGTGCCGCCCGCTCGACCGATGGGAGCGCTCCCAGTGCCCCAGGCTGCGCTCCATGAAGCGGAGCGGCAACGTGCATTTGCGCCACTTCCCGGCGGGCCGTGGCGCGTTCGATGCGTTCGACGCCGGACCGGGTCTCAGGGGCGGTCCGGATCGGCCGTCGTGCGCCCGAGACATACGACCGAGTCGTCCATCGGCACGTCGATCTCCTCGAAGCCCATACGGTCGTAGAAGGCGCGGGCCGGTTTGTTGGCCACCGCCATCACGAGGTGCACGGCCGGCACTCCCCCGTCCCGCAGCGCCGTGAGGAAGGTCCGCATCAGCCGCCGGCCGTGACCGCGCCCCTGCCACTCGGGCAGCAGATCGATGTGCAGATGGGCCGGCCAGGCGGCCAGCTCGGGGAGGACCATCCGCTCCGGGTGGTGCAGCAGCCAGGCGATCTCCTCGTCCGGGGTGGACGGGGCTGCGGACGGTGCGGGATGGCGGTCGGCGACGAGGGGCAGCCACGCCGCCCGGAACGTCCTGGCGAAGCCGGCCGTGTCGGCGGTACCGACGATGTAGCCGACCGCGCGGCCCCGGCCGTCGTCCAGGACGAAGGCCAGGTCGGGCTCCAGATGGACGTAGGGGGCCGCGAACGTGTCCGGAAAGACACCGGGGTCGGCGTAGTGGGGACGGCTGTCCTGGCCGTTGTGCGCGGTGCGGATGCAGATGTCGTCGAGGGCCGGGCGGTCCTCGCGGCGGTACGGGCGGATCCTGGGGGACTCGGTCATGCCTGGCATCCTGCAGCGTTGGGAGCGCTCCCACAACTGTTTTCCGGCCAGGTCCGGTTTCCACGCACCGGGCGTGACACGCCGTTTGCGGGTTACTCGGCGGCCATGAAGCTGCATATCCCGGGGCGGAACGACAGGCAGTCCCCAGAGAACACGACGGATGAGGCCCGTCCGGGTCACGGGGGGCAGCGCGCGGCGCCGGAGGAGCCCCGTCCGGGTCAGGAGACGCAGCGCGCGGAAACGGAGGAGCCCGGGCCGAGCGACGAGGTGGAGCGGGCGGCGCCGGACTCCCTGACCAAGATGCCGAAAGGGGCGTGGGGCGCGGCGCTGAAGGGCAGCCTGCGCGAGTTCAAGGACGACGAGCTCACCGACCGGGCCGCGGCACTGACGTACTACGGCGTGCTGTCGCTGTTCCCGGCGCTGCTGGCACTGGTGTCGATCCTGGGGCTCACCGGCGAGTCCACCACGGACAAGGTGCTGGAGAACATCCAGGAGCTCACCGCCCCGGGGGCGGCACGCGACATCATCACCCAGGCGGTGGAGCAACTGCAGGGCAACGCGGGCGTCGGCTCGATCGTGGCGATCGTCGGTCTGGTACTGGCGATCTGGTCGGCGTCGGGCTACGTGGCGGCGTTCATGCGCTCGGCGAACGCGGTGTACGACATGCCCGAGGGGCGTCCGATCTGGAAGGTGCTGCCGGTGCGGCTCGGCGTGACCGTCGCGCTGATGGTGATGGCCGTGATCAGCGCGCTGATCGTGGTCTTCACCGGCGGGCTGGCCCGGCAGGCGGGCGATCTGCTCGGTCTGGGCGACACCGCGCTGACCGTGTGGTCGATCGCCAAGTGGCCGGTGCTGATTGTCCTGGTCACCATCATGATCGCGCTGCTGTACTGGGCGGCCCCGAACGCCAGGGTCAGGGGGTTCCGGTGGATCACTCCGGGCAGCGTCCTGGCGCTGGGCATCTGGCTGATCGCCTCCGCCGGCTTCGCCGTCTACGTCGCCAACTTCGGGTCGTACAACAAGACGTACGGCACGATGGCCGGTGTCATCATCTTCCTGATCTGGCTGTGGATCACCAACCTGGCCATTCTGCTCGGGCTGGAGTTCGACGCGGAGATCGCCCGGCAGCGGGCCATCGCCGGCGGCCATCCGCCCGAGGCGGAGCCGTACACGCAGCCGCGCGACACCCGCGCCTGGGACGAGCAGGACCGACGGCGGATGGACGAGACCTGACGGCCTGACGTGCTGCGAGGGCCTGGCCGCGCCGACGGCCGGGCCCTCCCGGTGCGTCAGGGCGTCAGACCGGCCGCGAGCGTGGCGCCCAGTTCCCAGCACCGCTCGACGGCATCCTTGTCCGGTTCGCCGGTGACCGACACGGTCTCCGCCGCGCGGCGCCAGCCCAGACCCGTCGTGACCGACTCGATGCCCCGCACCGCGCCGGTGACGTCGTTGCCGCCGTGCACGTAGTACCCGAAGGGCCGGCCCCGGGTGGTGTCCAGGCAGGGGTAGTAGATCTGGTCGAAGAAGTGCTTGAGCGCGCCCGACATGTAGCCGAGGTTGGCCGGGGTGCCGAGGAGGTAGCCGTCGGCGTCCAGGACGTCGGCGGCGGTGGCGGACAGCGCCGCGCGCCGCACCACCCGGACGTTCTCGATCTCGGGGTCGGTGGCACCGGAGAGGACGGCTTCGAACATCGCCTGGCAGTTGGGCGAGGGCGTGTGGTGGACGATCAGCAGAGTCGGCACACCCCGACCCTGCCGTGCCGGCCGCCGCGGCCGCAAGCCGGGGCCGCGCCACGCGCGGTGCCCCGTTGTCACAGGGGGGTCGGGGTGGCACGATGCCCGGCATCGGTACACGGAGACGGGGTGCGTCTTGGTCGACGAGCAACACGAGTCACCGGCGGCGGCGGTGTTCGACGCGCTGGGCAGCGAGTACGAGAAGGCGTTCGCCTCCTCGGGGGCCCACCGGGCGTCGCTGGACTGGCTGCTCGAACGGCTGGCGCCCGGCAGCAGGGTACTGGACGTGGGCAGCGGCACGGGCAGGCCCACGGCCGCCGTGCTGGCCGGGGCCGGCCACCGGGTGCTGGGCGTCGACGTCTCCCCGGTGATGGTGGAGATCGCCTCCCGTCAGGTGCCCGAGGCCGAGTTCCGCTGCGAGGACGTCCGCCGGATGACGCTCGAGGACGGTTCGCTGGACGCGGTCTGCGTGTACTTCGCGCTGCTGCAGATGTCCCGGAGGGAGCAGTCCGAGCTGCTGCGCCGGCTGGCGCGGGCGCTGCGGCCGGGCGGTCTGCTCGTGCTGGCGACCGTACCGCTGGACGTCGAGGAGTTCGACGGCGTGTTCATGGGACAGCCGGTGCGGGTCACCAGCTTCGCCGCCGAGGACCTCATCGCGCTGGTGCGCAAGGCGGGTCTGACGGTGCAGTCGGAGGAGAGCGTGATGTTCACCCCGACCCACCCGGACGCCCGCCCGGAGCCGCACCTGTTCCTGCACTGCCGCCGCGAAGTACCGCAGTCCTCGGTCTGACATCCTCCCGGCGCGCCTCCCGCCGTCGCGGCGGCCCGCCACCGTTGGGCCACGGCCCGCGCGGCAGGCTCCCGCGCGAGGGCCGCGTCCCGTCGGACACCGCCCGCGCGGGCACCCGCCCGGCCGCCGCCGCGACCGTCCGCCGGCCCGCACTCCCTTGCCCTCCCGGCGTCCACAGCGGGCCGCAGTCCTTCACCGCCAGGGCGACGCCTGTGCTTCCACCACGTCACGACCGGTGCGTGGACCGGCCCCGCCCGGTCACCGGCAGGCGGACCCAGCGACCCACACCCACGCCCCCTCGGCTCCCCCCGCCTCGGTCCAGCCACCCGCGAGCGGTCCGGCATCGGCAGCACGACGCCCCACACCAGGACCGGGCCCGCCCGGTCACCTGCCGGCGGACCCACGCGACCACGCCTGCTCGGCTCCCCCCACGTCAGTCCGGCACGCCCCACGCGTGAACCAAGCCCCGCCCCATCACCAGCCGGCGGACCCGCGACTCACACCCACGCCCGCTCGGCTCCCCCGCCTCAGTCCAGCGCCCCCAGCGGCCTGGGGCAGCACGCCCCACGCGAGGCCCGGGCCCCGCCCGGTCACCGGCCGGCGGACTCACGCGTCCGGATGGGCCGCGGGGCTCGGTTGCTGCTGCGTGGCCTGGAGGTCCGCGAGGAGTTCGGCCTGGCCGGCGAGGACGCCGGACAGGATGGTGCGCGCCACGCGCAGCAGTTCCGCCACGTGAGGGCTGGTCAGCGAGTAGTACACGGTCGAGCCCTCCTTGCGGCCGACCACCAGGTTCGCGCGCCGCAGGACGGCCAGTTGCTGCGAGAGGTGCGCCGGCTCGATGCCCACCTCGGGGAGCATCTCCGCCACCGCGTGCTCACGCTCACTGAGCAGTTCCAGCACCCTGATGCGAGCGGGGTGGCCCAGGGTCTTGAAGAACTCGGCCTTCAGCTTGTACAGCGGCGTGGTCATCGTGCCGTCCCCTTTCCGGCGCGGCAGCACGGCCCCGTGGCCGGTCCTCGGTCCATCGCCTCATCCATGCGTCGACACCCGCCTCGACGTTTTCCGACATTAGCAACTTCATACATCCCCGCCGTCCGGCGGCCGGTCCGGTGACGTCACAGGGGAAGCGTGATCCAGATGCTCTTGCCCCGGCCGTCGGCGTCACCGCGGACCACGGCGGTGCCGCCCAGGCCGTGGGTCAGTTCGACGACGGTGGCCAGGCCGCCGGAGTCGCCACCGTGGGTCCCGAACAGCCGGGGCCGGCAGGGGTGGCGGTCGTGCACGGCGAACACCAGGCAGTCGGGGCCCGCCGCGTAGACCACCGTGGTCTGCGGGGAGGCCTCGGCCGCGTGCCGGACGCTGTTGGTCACCAGTTCGCTCAGGATCAGCAGCGCCGGGCCCACCGCCGGGTGGCGTGCGCCGATGCCCCACTCCGCCAGAGCCTGTTCGGCGGTCTCGCGGGCGAGGCGCACGGCGCCGGGCTCGGTGGGCAGGGTGAGGACGTGGCGGTACGGCAGCGTGGCCAGTGCGGGTGTCATCGGTGCTCCGCTCGGGGCGCCGCGGCCGCCCGGGGTGCGGGGGCACGCAGAATCCCGTCACGCTGCAGGTGGGCGCGGGCCGCGCTGATCGCCTCGGGCGTGGTGGCGTACTCCTGGCCCTCGTGCCGCAGCAGTTCCAGGACGCCGACCGAGGCCAGGGCCCGGCGGTGGGCCGGGCGGACGCCGGACGCCAGGACGAGGATGCCGCGCCGCCTCAGTTTCGTCACCGCGTCCTTGAGGACCAGGGCTCCGGTGGCGTCGACGACGCTGACGTGGGACATGCGCAGGACGACCACGCGTACGTCGGCGAGTTCGGTCAGTTCCAGCAGGAAGCGGTGGGCGGCGGCGAAGAACAGGGGGCCGTCGATGCGGTAGGCGACGATGTGCTCGGCCAGCAGGGCGTGCTCCTCCTCCGAGTGGTCGCCCCGGTCCAGCGGCAGCGGGGCGAGCCGGGCCTGGCGGGCGACGGCACGCAGGGCGAGGACGCCCGCGACGGCCAGACCGATGATCACCGCCTGGACGAGGTCGAGGACCAGAGTGGCGGCCGCGGTGAGGACGAGGATCAGCGCGTCGGAGCGGGTGGCGCGGGTCATCGCGCGCAGCGAGCCGACCTCGACCATGCGGACCGCCGTCGCCAGCAGGACACCGGCGAGGGCGGCGAGGGGGATCCGCGACACCAGCGGGGCGGCCGCGAAGACGATCACGGCGAGGACGGCGGCGTGCGTGAGCGAGGCCAGGCGGGAGGTGGCACCGGTCCGGACGTTGACGGCGGTACGGGCGATCGCGCCGGTCGCGGGGACCCCGCCGAACAGCGGGGCGGCGATGTTGGCGAGGCCCTGGCCGAACAGTTCGCGGTCGGGGTCGTGACGCTGTCCGACGGTCATGCCGTCGGCGACGGACGCGGACAGCAGCGATTCCAGGGCGGCCAGCGCCGCCACCGCCAGGGCGGGCGCGAGCAGGCTGCCCAGGGCGCCGGTGTCGACGAAGGAGAGCGAGGGAGTGGGCAGGCCGGCGGGAAGGTCGCCGATGGGCCGTACCCCGTCCAGGCCCCCGGCCTGGACCACGACCGTGGCCGCGATCACCGCGAGGACCGAGAAGGGGACCGTGGGCTTCCAGCGCGCCCCGAGCAGCATCACGCCGGCCACCGCGAGCGCGAGCGCCGGTGCGGTCCAGTGGGGGTCGCGGACGAACTCCTGCCCCGCCCGCCAGGCCACCACCAGGACCCGCTCGCCCTCGGGCGGGGGCACGCCGAGGGCGTTCGGGATCTGCTGCAGCCCGATGACGCAGGCGATGCCGAGCGTGAAACCCTCCACGACCGGCGCCGGCACGTACCGCATGCTGCCCCCGGCACGCAGCAGCGCCAGCGCGACCAGGATCACGCCGGCCAGCAGACCGACGGTGAGGACGCCCGCCGGCCCGTGGTCGGCGACGATCGGCACGAGCACCACCGTCATCGCCCCGGTCGGCCCGGAGACCTGGAGGTTGGAACCGCCGAACACGGCGGCCAGCGCCCCGGCGACCACGGCGGTCGCGAGCCCCGCCGCGGCACCGAGTCCCGAGGAGACACCGAAACCGAGCGCGAGGGGCAGCGCGACGACCGCGACGGTCAGACCCGCGAGCAGGTCACGCCGGGGGTGGCGCCGCATCTGGTCCAGGTCGGCGCGGGCGGGCAGCAGTGCGGCGATCCGGGACCGGGCGCGGGCCGGTGACAGCGGTACGGACACGGCCCCTCGACCTCACTCTCGGCTGGACGACGGGACAAGCATGTAGGCAATTGCTAAAATTTGCAATTCTGCAGCTCATGCCCGGGCCCGGCCCTGGGCATCCGCCGTCCCCGCAACTAGCCGATCATCCGCTTCCGCCACGACGGCTCGACCTGCCGCCACTCGGCCTCCCACTCGGCCAGGCGCCGCCACCGCAGCCGGGACCGGACGAACCATCCGCCGAGCAGGACCAGTCCCCCGGTGCCGATGGCGACCGTGATCCCGGCCATGACGATCTGGAACCCCGCTTCGGCGCCCTCCGGCGGCGCGGACACGATCCGGCCCTCGCTGTCGTTCCACACGGTGACCTCGGTGCCCGCCCGGCTTCCCGGTTCGACCTCGGCCCGGCCCGTGCGGGCGGTGCCGTCCGGGGCCGTCCACCGCACCTTCGCCCAGACACCGCCGTCCCCGTCCTCCGTCACGGGTGCGGGCAGCGCGTCGCGGGCGTTCTCGACGAGTACGGCCGGCACGGGGCGGCTCCGCTCGCGGCGGTCGGCGAGCGCCCCGTCGACGCCCCCGGCGGCCGCCAGCCCGGCGAGCGCCCCGCCGAGCAGGGCCAGAACGAGCGTGGCGAGCAGCACCCAGGCCTCGACCAGATCGCTGCGGCGGCGCAGCGGGTTCCTCCGCCACCGCCACAGCCGCACCCTGCGCGGCGGTGTCGCACCGTGTGTCCTCGCCATGGGAGGTCACCTCCTCGCGCGGGTGCCGAACGGCGCCGCCCCTCCAGGGTGGACCCTTCGCGCCCCGGTCCGGCAGGGGCCGAACGGCCCTCCCGGCGCGGCGTTCCCGGGGCGGGTGGCGGCTCGGCCGGGGGGATCGGTCAGACCGTCGGGTGGACGGGGACCACCTCGTGCTGCGGCACCCCCAGCACCACCTTGAGCGCCCCGGTCTCGGCGGCGTTGCCGAAGACGTCGTACGCCTCCTGCATGTGGTCGAGCGGAAACGTGTGGGTGACCAGTTGGCGCGTGGGCAGCCGTCCGGCGGCGGCCATCCGCAGCAGGGTGGGGGTCGAGTGGGTGTCGACGAGCCCGGTGGTGATGGTGACGTTCTTGATCCACAGGTCCTCGAGGTGCAGGGTGGCGGGCGCGCCGTGCACTCCGACGTTGGCGAGGTGCCCGCCGGGCCGCACGATGCGGGCGCACAGCTCGAAGGTCTCCGGGACGCCCACCGCCTCGATGACCACGTCCGCGCCCAGCCCGCCGGTGAGGTCCTCGACCAGTTGCTCGGGGGCCTCGTTCGCGTGGGCCACGGCGTCGGCGCCGAACTCCTTCGCCGCCTGCAGCCGGGAGGCGGCCAGATCGACGGCGACGATGCGCTCGGGCGCGAACAGCCGGGCGGTGGCGACCGCGGCGAGCCCTACGGGTCCGGCGCCGACCACGACGACGGTGTCGCCGGGACGTACCCGCCCGTTGAGGACGCCCACCTCGTAGGCCGTGGGGAAGATGTCGGCCAGCAGCACGGCGTCCTCGTGGGCGACGGCACCGGGCAGCGGGTACACGGAGAGGTCGGCGTACGGGACCCGGACGTACTCGGCCTGGGTGCCGTCGACCAGGTGGCCGAGGATCCAGCCCCCGCCGCCCCGGCACTGGCCGTACATGCCCTCGCGGCAGTAGCCGCAGCGCCCGCAGGCGGAGATGCAGGAGACCAGGACCCGGTCCCCGGGGCGTACGGTGCGGACGTCGGCACCGGTCTCGACGATCTCCCCCACCGCCTCGTGGCCGAGGACGGTTCCGGGGCGTACCTCGGGCACGTCGCCCTTGAGGATGTGCAGGTCGGTCCCGCAGATGGTGACGGCGTCCACGCGGACGATCGCGTCGCCGGGTTCCTTGATCTCCGGGTCGGGGACCTCCTCCCAGGCGGACTGCCCGGGGCCGTGGAAGACGTAGCCCTTCATGCCGATCTCACCCTTCTCGCTGTGCGGCGGGCCCCGGCACCGGGCGCGCGCCCGCCTGGGTCGGAGGGCCCCGGGGGTGCCGGGGCCGTCCTGCCCTTCCAGTCTGGCGGCAGGACGGCGGATCCGCTCGGGCCGGAGGGCCCCATGTCCTCTCAAGGCGGGCGGCCGGTCACGCCACCGGCCGGGCGATGCCGCTGCCCAGCAGGTGACGGGTCTGCCGTACGGAGTCGCCGAGGCGGAGGGTGAGGCGGGACGCGAGGTCGTACAGGCGGCGCACCGCTTCGAGGCGTTCCAGGCGCGGGGCCAGGGCGGACAGGGTGATGGCCAGGGCCACGCCGAGCCAGGCGACGGGGCCCAGCGGGGCGCAGCCGAAGAAGTGGCTGACGCCGGGCGTCTGGACCAGGGCGGCGAGCACGGCGGCGGAGCCCAGGGCCGTCACCCACACCAGAGGGCTGTGGCGGCGTCCGGACAGGGTCTGCACCAGCTGGGCGCCGACCACTCCGCACAGGGCCATCGTGGTGGAGCGGCGTTCGGTGCCGGGGGTGAGACGGCCGATCAGATAGGCGGTGACCGCTCCGAGGCAGGTGGTCACGCCCCGGCGGCGGATCGAGCGCAGCAGCGGTGTGCCGAGCACGTCGAGGCCCATCGGCCCGGTCGCGGCGTGCGCGGCCGTCGACGGGTCGTCGCTCGGTGTCACCGCCACCGCCATGGCCGGGAACATGTCGGTGAGCAGGTTGACCAGGAGCAGCTGACGGGTCGACAGCGGTGAGGACCCGGCCATCAGGGTGCCCAGCACACTGAAGCCGACCTCGCCGGCGTTGCCGCCGATGAGGATGCTCACCGCGTCGGCGACGCTGCGCCACAGCGCGCGGCCCTCGCCCACGGCGTCCACCAGCACGGAGAGGTCACCGGTGGTGAGCACGATGTCGGCGGCGTTGCGGGCGGCCGCGGAGCCGCGGGCCTCGATGCCGACGCCCACGTCGGCGGCGCGGATGGCGGCGGCGTCGTTGGCGCCGTCGCCCGCCATCGCCACCACCCGGCCGGCCTGCTGCAGGGCCTCGACGACATGGAGCTTCTGTTCGGGGGCGACCCGGGCGACGACTCCGGCGCCGTGCAGCGCGCGGACCCGGTCGGCCCGGCCCATGGCGACGAGTTCGTCCCCGGTGACCACGTGGGTGTCCTCCGGCCAGCCCAGCTGGAGGGCGATGGCACGGGCGGTCTCCGGATGGTCGCCGGTGAGCATGACGGGCAGGATGCCGGCCCGGCGCAGTTCGGTGAGCAGCTCCTGGGAGGTGTCGCGCGGGACGTCCGCCAGGGCGATCAGTCCGACGAACTCCAGGTCGCCGAGACCTGCTTCGAGCTCGGCGTCCGTGCCGGCCGCCCGGCACGGACGCCGGGCGACGGCGAGGACGCGCAGCCCCTGCCCCGCCAGGGTGTGGGCCGTCCCGGCCGCCTCGTCGGGGAGGTCCCGGCACGCGGGCAGCACCGTTTCCGGGGCGCCTTTGACGACGAGGAGCGGTCCGGCGTCCGTGCCGCCGTCCCGGCCGACCGCCGCCGCGTACCCGCGGCTCGCCTCGAAGGCCAGCTCGCCCTCGGCGGTCCAGGCGTCGTCGGGCGGCGCGGCGTCGAGCACCGCCTCGTCCGTGGCGTGCGCGACCCGGCGGCCCTCGGCCGTCTCCTCCTGCGGGCAGGCGCGCGCGGCCATGCGTACGACCGGTACGGCGTCGGCGGCGCCCGGGGAGAGGACGGTGCCGTCGGCGGTGCCCACCCGGACCAGGCGGAGCCGGTTCTCGGTGAGGGTGCCGGTCTTGTCGAAGCAGACGGTGTCGACCCGGCCGAGGGCCTCCAGGGTGCGCGGGGTGCGCACCAGCACGCCGCGCCGGGAGAGCCGGCGGGCGGCGGCCATCTGGGCGACGGTCGCGACCAGGGGCAGTCCTTCGGGCACGGCGGCGACGGCCACGGCGACACCGCCGCTGACGGCACGCCGTATCGGGCTGCCGCGCAGCAGGGACAGACCGGTCACCAGCGCGCCGCCGGTGAGGGTGACGGGCAGGGCCTTGCGGGTCAGTTCCTGCAGGCGCGCCTGGACCCCGGCGGGCGGCGGAGTGCGCGCGGCCAGCGCGACGGCGCGGCCGGCCTCGGTGCGGTCGCCGGTGTCGACCACGAGCGCCTCGGCCCGGCCCGCCACCACGGTGGTGCCCTCGAACACCATGCAGGTCCGCCGGGCGACCGGTGCGCCCGGCGTCGGTTCCACGGCCTTGGTCACGGGCAGGGACTCGCCGGTGAGCGACGACTCGTCGACCTCCAGCCCGTCCGTCTCCAGCAGCCGCGCGTCCGCCGGTACGACGTCGCCGGCGCCGATGCTGATCCGGTCCCCCGGCCGCAGCCGTGCGGCGTCGACGGTGACGGTGCGGCTGCGGCCGACCTGGCGGCGTGCCTTGGGCTGCTGACGGGCGGCGAGCCGGGCGAGTGCCCGTTCGGCGCGCAGCCGCTGCAGTCCGCCGGCCACCGCGTTGATGTCCATGGCGCCGACCACGAGCAGCGCGTCGACGAGCGAGCCGAGCAGCGCCGAGGCGACCGCGCCGGTGGCCAGGACGGGGGTGAGCGGGTCGTCGAGCTCGCGGCGCACGGCACCCGCCGCCTGCCAGGTCCAGCGGGCGGGGGCGAGCGCGGGCGTGCGGGTCAGCCGTGCCGCCCGCTGCCGGGTGCGGCCGGCGAGCAGGGCGAACCCTTCGGGCTCGGCGCCGGTGCGGGCGGCGCGCAGCAGTTCTCGGGCGTGGTGCGGTTCCAGCGCGTGCCAGGGCACGTGCAGCCGGGGCTCGGGCGGCGCGGCGCGGGCGACGCGTACGGCCTCGGTCCAGCCGGTGAGCAGGGCGACCGCCGCGGCGATGTTCACCGGGGCGTGCCGGGTGAGCCGCTGCCAGAGCCGGCCCTGGGGGGCGCCGCCGCGGGCCACCATGAGACCGGACAGCGCGGCGCCCGCCCGGGCGAGCGTCTGGGAACGGCGGCCGACCCGGCGGGCCGACGGGATCGCCGTCAGCAGACGCCACACGTCGGCCAGACCGTTCGGGGCGAGCGCGTCGGCACCCCAGGCGATCGCCGAGCGCCGGTCGGTGAGGGCGATCGCCACGTCGCCCGCGGGCAGGCCGTCCGCGACGTCGTCGTCCCCGTGCGCGGGCACGCGGGCGACGCTCACCACGATGTGCCCGTCGTTCTGCAGCGCCCGTACGACGTCGCCGAACGGCAGGTCGGCGGGGGCGACCTCGTCGGCGAGGCGGGTGATGTCCTTCAGGTCGGGGCCCCCGGTGACCACGACGTACAGCCCCGCCCGGCGGGCCGCGTCGAGGACGGCCTCGGCGCAGGGGTCGACGGGGTCGTCGAACACGGGAGGGGCGGCGCCGTCCGCGGACGACGCGTGGCCGCGCAGGGCGTCGGCGTGCAGGACGAGGGAGTCGGCGATCTCCAGCTGCCACAGTCGTTCCCCGCTGCGCACCAGGACGCCGGAGCGGGCGAGATGGGTGCCGAGGAGGGCGTCGAAGGCGGCGGGGCCGTAGCGCGCCGCCTTGGGGGACCCGGCCAGCACCGCTTCGGCCGCCTCCCGGGTGTCGTGCGTGACGAGGAGGGTGGCGGCGGCGCCCGCGACGCTCCCGGTGCCGGCGTGGGCGGCGTACGCCTGGGCGGGTGTCACCCGCAGGGGCGGGCGGGTGCCCTCGGGGCAGGGGAGGCTGGTGCGTTCCTCCAGGCAGACGTCGTCGTGCAGGGCCTCGAAGGCCGCGGCCCTGGCCGCCGCCTCGGTGAGCTGGCCCGTGCGCAGCAGGCCGTCCAGGACCAGGGCGACCGGGGACTGGCCCGCACCGTGCGCGGCGGCGTTGGCGGCGGCGAGGAGGAGTTCCATGCCGCTCCTGCCGAACCGCTGCCGCAGCAGGGAGCGGAAGCGGGGGTTCTCGCGCAGCAGGGTGACGCCGGCGGTGACCGCCTTGGGGCTGCGGGGCAGGCGCAGCGACCGGCCCGCCAGGGCACCGGCCGCGCCGGCGGCGTCCAGCAGCAGCGCGGCGGCGGCGATCCGTACGTCGCGGGGGTCGCCGGGGTGCGCGGTCCCGCTCTCCTCCTCGGTGCCCGCCTCCTCGGTCAGTCCCAGGCGGGCGGCGAGCGCGACGGCGTGCTCGGTCACCCGGTCGCCGGCCGCGTCCGTCACGGCGGTCACCACGAGGCGGGACAGTCCCTCGTCCCAGTACGCGGCCAGCACCTCCGGGTGCTCGAGCAGTTCGGCGGCGGCCTTGCGGGCGAAGGGGGCGACGCCTCCGTCCGGGTGCCGCAGGGCGAGGTGGACACGGTGTCCGGCCCGCCAGCGGCGCCCGCCGCCGAGGGCGTTGCGGGCGACGTTGCCCAGGCGTCGCGTCGTGTCGTGGAGGGACGTCATGCCCTGTGCGGTGCCACGGGCGGCGCCGGCGGCGGCTCCCGCGACGGCACCGGCGAGCGGGGCGACGTCGAAGCGTGTGAGCATCTGAGGTCCCGTGATCGTGGCTCAGCGGGTGCGCCGGCCTGCGGGCGAGCCGTGGTGCGTCGTGGCCTCGGCCACGTGCTTGAGGCCCGCGGCCGTGGCGGTGTCGCCCACCTTCGCGGGCTGTTCGTGCACAGGGCGTTCGGTCCGGCCGTCGCGGTTACGGGACGGGGTGAGCCGGTCGCCGGGGCCCTCGGGCCGCTGCGTGTCGCGGTCGTCGTGCGGGCGGGCGCCCTCCGGTGGGCCGGGCCGGCCGTGCGCGCCGGCCGGTGACGGCGTGTCCTCCTCACCGTCCGGGCGGTCCGTGGGGCGCGGCCGGGTGAGCCAGGCGACCGCCGCGCCGGTGAGCGCCACCGGCCACTCCACGACACCGGCCACGCCGAGCACTCCGGCTCCCGTGTAGACGGCGATCCGGCGCCCGCGCGGGGACACCGCACCGATGGCGTCCAGGGTGCCGCCGGCCACCCTGCCCACCTGTTGCGCGCCCGGCAGGTGCCGCAGTCCCGAGGCGACCGCGCGCAGGGGCTGCGGAAGATCCGACGAGCGAGACGGGTCCTGGTCCATGTCGACCTCCACGAGCGGATCCCTCAGGGGCACCCATCGGCTTTCCTACCTTTTGCCCCATATTCAACTGATACCGCCCCGAGCGCTTCTCCAGTACACCCGAGCCGGTCCCTCTCCCGCGGTCCCGGTGACCGGCCGCCGGCCGTTCGCCATTCCCGGCCGTGTCCGTGTCGGAAGGGGCACGCCGGGTACTAGGTGCAGGCACACAGGGCTGTCCCGGGGCGGGGGAGCCGGACACAGCGGCCGTACGGACCGTCCGGCCGGCCGAAGGGAGTGGTCATGACGGAGAACGGTGAGGACGCGACGCTCACCCGGCGCCAGGCGACCCCGGACCTCCGTCTGGCCTCGAACGCCCCGGGCGAGGTACCGCCCCTCGACGTACGCCGCGAGGTGCGGACCCAGATGGAGGACGACGCCCCGGAGCTGCCCCGTGACCGCAATCAGGCCATCCTGGAGGCGGCCAAGCAGGTGGGCGCGGTGCTGAAGCGGGGCGGGCACCTCTTCGCGCTGGCGGGCAGCGTCGCCGTGCACGCCCACGGCGGCAGCGGCAACCTCCAGCACGACGTCGACTTCTGCGTCCGGCCGGAGGACGCCGAGGCCGTGGCCGCCACGCTCCGCGAGGCCGGGCTGACCGTCTACACGCCGCCCGAGGACTGGCTGATCAAGGCCACCTGCTTCGGCCAGGACGTGGACATCATCTTCGAGCTGGCGCACCGGCCCGTCTCCACCGAGATGCTCCACCGGGCGCAGGAGCTGCCGGTGGAGTCGGTGCGCATGCCGGTCCTGGCACCCACGGATCTGCTGTCGGGCCTGGTGGCCGCCTTCTCGGAGCACCACTGCGACTTCGGGGCGGTCCTGCCCATCGCCCGCGCCCTGCGGGAGAAGGTCGACTGGGAGCGGGTCCGCCACGAGAGCGGGGACGAGCCGATGCCCGCCGCCTTCTTCTTCCTCCTGGAACGCCTGAAGGTCATCTGAACGTCCGTGGAAGGAACGCTCATGAGCACCCACGACGCCGGTTCCGCATCCGGCACACATGCCGCGCGGAGTCCCGAGTACCGCGTCGCCCACCTCCAGGACCGGCTCGCCTCCGGCGAACTCGGCGAACTCGGGGTGCGGGTCGAGGTCCGCGGCGAGGCCGTGCTGGTCACCGGTACCGTTCCCTCGGCCCGCTGCCGCGAGGACGTCCTGGACTCGGTGCGCGAGGAGCTCGCGGGGCTCGAGGTGCACTGCGACATCGTGGTCAGCGAGCCCTCGTCGCCCGACCACGCGGAGGAGCTGTCATGATCCGGATCGCGGCCGTCGGGGACATCCACATGAGTCCGGAGACCCGGGGCGTTCTGCGTCCGGCGTTCGACACCCTGCCCGAGTGCGCGGACCTCCTGCTGCTGGCCGGTGACCTCACCCGGCACGGCACGCTCGAGGAGGCGCGGGTGGTGGCCGACGAGATCCGGGGACTCGGCGTCCCCGTGGTCGCGGTGCTCGGCAACCACGACCACCACGACGACCGGCAGGACGAGGTCACGGCCGTGCTGAGGGAGGCGGGGGCCGAGGTCCTGGAGGGCGAGTCGGCCGTGCTGCGGGTGGGGGGTGTGCGGGTCGGGGTGGCCGGCACCAAGGGCTTCGGCGGCGGATTCGTCGGGGCCAGCGCCGGGGAGTTCGGCGAGCCGGTGATGAAGGAGTTCGTCCGGGTCTCCCGGCGCTGCGCCGACGGCCTGCGGGCCTCCCTGGAGAGTCTGGCCCGGGAGGGCTGCGACGTGCGGATCGCCCTCACCCACTACTCCCCCGTGCCGGAGACCCTGGCCGGGGAGCCGCTGGAGATCTATCCCTTCCTGGGCAGTTATCTGCTGGCCGAGGCGATCGACACGGCCGGCGCCGACCTGGCGGTGCACGGGCACGCGCACGCCGGAACCGAGCACGGCATGACCACGGGCGGGGTCAAGGTGCGCAACGTCGCGCAGCCCGTCATCGGGCGCGCCTTCCACGTCTACCACCTGCCGGTCCGCGAACGGGTGAGCGCGGGCACCGGCTGAGCGGACCCGCTGTTCCCGGCGCCGTCGGTGCGTACCGACGGCGCCCGCGTGTCCCCCGGCGGCGGCCCTGTGCCTCCCGGCGGCGCCCTCGTACGGCCTGCCGTGTGAACGCCCCGCACGGCACGCCCTTTGTGTGCATTTTTTCTGCTTAGCATGCAGGCTCCGCGTCCCCTGGGTGGTACCGGGCACCGGAAGAAGAGGAACCCCCTGCCCCCCCCCCCCCCCCCCACCCTTTCCCCTCCACCCCCCCCCCCTAAAGAAAGAAACA
>NZ_JBVIGA010000019.1:145356-190667 GCF_055571035.1 Streptomyces malachitofuscus
CTTACGTCTTCTTGTGGAAACCCCCAAAATGACCTCCCTTTTTTTTCCGTTTTTTTTGTGGAGCAGGCAGCTTCCCCTTCTTGGGGCTGGCACCGCCCACGGGACGCGGAGCGCTCGCCTGCCCGTCCGCCCGCCGCCGGCCTGCGCCCGTCGATCGATCCGCCTGAGGAGAGGACCCCAGATGGCGCTGTCGGGCCGTCACGGACCGTCGTCCGCGCTCGCCTCCACCCCGCACGACGCCGAACTGCGCGCCGCCGCACGGCAGCCGGCCCGCCGTCGCTTCCTGACCGTCACCGCCGCGGCCGCCGCCCTCGCCTTCACCACGAACCTGCCCGCGCGCGGTGCCTTCGCCGCTCCCCGGCTCGACGCGGCCCGGATCACCGAGGACCCCTTCACCCTCGGGGTCGCCTCCGGGGACCCGCTGCCCGGCTCGGTGCTCATCTGGACCCGGCTCGCGCCGGCCCCCTTCGAACCGGACGGCGGCCTGGGGCAGCAGCAGGTGGAGGTCTCCTGGGAGGTCGCCCTGGACGAGTCCTTCGTCCTGGTCGTGCGGCGCGGCACCGTCCTCGCGCACCCCGAGTACGCGCACAGCGTGCGCGTCGACGTGACGGGCCTGGAACCCGGCAGCCACTACTACTACCGCTTCCGCACGGGCCCCTGGATCAGCCCGTCCGGGCGTACCCGAACCGCCCCCCCGGCCGACGACGACACCGCGGTCCTGAGGCTGGCCGCGGTCGCCTGCCAGGCGTACCACGACGGCTACTACACCGCGCACGGGCATCTGGCCCGGGAGGACGTCGACGTGGTGTTCCACCTCGGCGACTACCTGTACGAGTACGCCGTCGATTCCGCGGGCGGAGCGCGCGACTACACCGACGTGGTGCTGCCGGCGGTGTTCAACCGGGAGACGACGACCCTGGCGGACTACCGGATGCGGTACTCGCTCTACAAGAGCGACCCGGACCTGCGCGCCGTGCACGCCGCGCACCCGTTCGTCGTCACCTGGGACGACCACGAGACCGAGAACAACTACGCGGCCGCCGTCGACGAGAACGGCAGCGATCCGGCGCAGTTCCTGACCCGCCGGGCCGCCGCCTACCGCGCCTACTGGGAGAACCAGCCGCTGCGCGCCGACCAGTTGCCCGAGGGTCCCGACGCCCAGCTGTTCCGCCGGCTGCGCTGGGGCACGCTCGCCCAGTTCGACATCCTCGACACCCGCCAGTACCGCGACGACCAGGCCTACGGCGACACCCCGCACGTCCCCGGGCCGGAGTCGGACGACCCGGCGCGCACCCTCACCGGGGACGCCCAGGAGCGTTGGCTGCTCGACGGGTGGGGGGCCTCGACGGCGCTGTGGAACGTGATGCCCCAGCAGGTGTGCTTCTCCCAGCGCAGGTTGGACCTCGGCGCCGAGGCCAGGATGTCGATGGACGCCTGGGACGGCTACCGCGCCAACCGGGGCCGTCTCATGGCGGGCGCGAAGGCGGCCGGCGTCGCCAACTGGCTGGTCCTCACCGGTGACGTCCATGTGGCGTACGCCTTCGACATCAAGGACGACTTCGACGACCCCGACTCCCGCACCCTGGGCACGGAGCTGACCTGCACCTCCGTGGCCAGCGGCCGGAACGGGGCCGAGCACCCGGCCAACTGGGACACCTACATGCGGGCCAATCCGCACCTGAGGTTCTACGACGGCCGGCGCGGTTACGTCCGGGTCGAGCTGAACCGGGAACACGCCCGCGCCGACTTCCGGACCGTCCCGGCGGTGACGACGCCCGGCGCCCCGGTCTCCACGGCCGCCTCGTTCGTCACGGAGGTCGGCTCCCCCGGTCTGACGCCCGCCTGACCCGTCCGGGTGCCCGCCGTGACGCGGCTGTACTGCACATGGCGTCCACCGGTGTCTCCTCCGCGCTAACCAGGGCATGTCCTGACATCACGTCGGGTGCGCCGGGAAAGGCCTTAAGTCCTCTCGGCAGCTTCGCCGCCCCGAACGAAGGAGACGTCCCGAATGGTCCCCAGTCATGTCCGGACCGTGCGCCGGTCGGCCCTCACGGCACTCGGCGCCCTCGTCCTCGCCGGACTTCCCTCCGCCGCGGCGGCCGATCCCACGCCGGCGTCGGGGCCGGCGCCCACCGCGGCCCAGACCCTCGGCGCCGACCGGCCCTCGCCCCATCTGCTCGGCGCCCTCCAGCGCGACCTGGGCCTGAACTCGCAGCAGGCCTCCGAACGGCTGGTCAACGAGGCCGAGGCGGGCACCCGCGCGGGCCGGCTGCGCATCGCCCTGGGCGAGCGGTTCGCCGGCGCCTGGGTGCACGGCGACACCTCCGCGGAACTCATGGTCGCGACCACCGACGCCAAGGACACGGCGGCGATCGAGGCCCAGGGCGCCCGGGCCAAGGTGGTCGAGCGGACGCTGGCCGAGCTGCAGACCGCCAAGGCGAAGCTGGACGCGGCGGCCACGCGCGTCACGTCGCTCGACGCGCCCGTCTGGTACATCGACGTGCCGAAGAACCGGATCATGGTGGAGGCGACGAGCCAGGAGGCCGGCACCGCCTTCGTCGAGGCCGCGGGCCTCGAAGGGCAGGACGTCGGCGTCCGGATGACGACGGTACGGCCGCGTCTGCTGCAGGACATCACCGGCGGTGACGCCTTCTACATCAACGACTCCGCACGGTGCTCCGTCGGCTTCTCCGTCACCCAGGGCGACCAGGGCGGCTTCGCCACCGCCGGGCACTGCGGCGACCAGGGGGCGACGACCACCGGCTACGACCGCACCGCGCAGGGCACCTTCCGGGCCTCCACGTTCCCCGGCAAGGACATGGCGTGGGTGGCCACCGGCGGCCAGTGGACACCCACGCCCGACGTGAAGGCGCAGGACGGTCAGGAGGTCCAGGTCACCGGTTCGGTCCAGGCCCTCGTCGGGGCGTCGGTGTGCCGGTCCGGGTCCACCACGGGATGGCACTGCGGGACGATCGAGCAGCACGGAGCGAGCGTGCGCTACCCCGAGGGCACGGTCGACGGGCTGACCCGGACGACGGTGTGCGCCGAACCGGGCGACTCCGGCGGGCCGTATGTCGCGGGCGCACAGGCACAGGGCGTGACCTCCGGCGGTTCCGGTGACTGCACGAGCGGCGGCACGACGTACTACCAGCCGGTGAACCCGATCCTGAGCGACTTCGGGCTGACGCTGACCACCGCCGACGCGCAGACCGCACCGGCACCGGAGGACGGGGCGCAGGCGTGGACGGCGGGCCGGGTCTACGAGGCGGGGACGACCGTGACCCGCGACGGGGTGACCTACCAGTGCCTGCAGACACACCAGGCGCAGGGCGCGTGGGCGCCCGCCGGCACACCGGCGCTGTGGCAGAAGATGTGACCGGGTGACGGCTCGGCGCAGGCGGCGGCCCCGTGGCCGCCGCCTGCGCCGTGCGTCGCGCGGGCGCGCGCTACTCCTCGGCGAGCAGGGCGTACGCCGTGGCCGGGAACGGGTCGCGGGGACGGAATCGGCGGGTGCAGACCGCGGCCAGGGCGGTGCCGGTGTCGGGCCGGAAGCCGAGGAAGGCCTGCTGCCCAAGGGTCGCCCCGCTGTGGAAGTAGAGGGCTCCGCCGTCCGTCGGATGACGGAACCAGGCCATGGTGTGCACATGCCGGTGCCCGAGTCCGCGGCGAAGCACGGGGGTGCGTACGGCCCGCAGCGCGCCGGACAGCGCAGGCCACCGGTCGGGTTCGAGATGGGCCTCCAGGAAGGTGAGCAGATCGTGCGGGGTGCCCCGTACGGCACCCGCCGCGCGGAAGCCGCCCGCGTCGAAGGGGGGCACGGTCGTCGTGCCGTCCTTGCCGTGCCCGGTGGCCTCGAGTCCGCCGGCGCCGGCCCGCAGGGCGGTGTCGTCGAGACCGAGGTGTTCGAGCAGGTGTTCTGTGATCAGGTCGCTCCAGGATGTGCCGGTGGCGGCGCCCAGGGCGTGGCCGAGCAGCGCGACGCCGAAGTTGGAGTAGCGCCAGCGGCTTCCGGGCCGGTGGTGCGGGCGGTGGCGCAGGAAGGCGTCGACCACGCGTGCGTCGGGGTAGCGGCCGTAGGGGTTGGTGCGCCAGGCGGGCAGGCCCCGGGCGTAGAAGTCGGCGGGGAGGCGGGGCAGTCCGGAGGTGTGGGTGATCAGGTGGACGAGCGTCGCGGGAGCCGGTCCCGCGAGCCGGCCGCCGTCCAGCAGGGCACGGGCCGGTTCGCCTCCGGAGAGCCGGCCGCTGTCCATCAGGCGGGCCAGCAGCAGTCCGGTGAACGCCTTGGTCGCCGACCCGATCTCGTAGCGGAGCGCGGAGCGCGGGTGCGCCGGGGACGGGGCGGTGCCGCCGGCGCGTACGGTGCGGCGGCCGTGCCGGGACACGGCGAACACGACGTCGGGAGCCTCGGCCGCGGCGACGGCGTCGCCGAGCCGCTCGTACAGGCGCTCTTCGGCAGGGGGCTCGGCCCGGTGGGCGGGGGCACCGCCGTCGGGCGGGAGGCCCGGCCAGGGGGTCCGGCAGGTCGTCGTCATGAGGCGCGGGCCAGTTCGGTGAGGGCGCGCGACGTGGCCAGCACGGAGGCGAAGGCGGCCACCAGCGTCGAGTGGTAGACGATGTCGAACACGGCCTGTTCGTCGCCCTCGGGCATCGTCCGGATCGCGGGCATGGCACCGTCCGGCCGCTGTGCGGCGGCGAAGGCCCGCCAGGCGGGCTCGTCCAGGGTGGGGCGGGGCAGACAGGCGTCGACCACGAGGAGTTCGCCGAGCAGGTCCCAGCGTTCGAGGTCCAGCCAGTCGTCGATCCAGGCGGGCAGCCAGGTGGTGAGGTAGTCCGCGATGTCCGGGGGCAGTCCGGCGGGGTTCTCTCCCCAGTCGGTCAGGTGGAACACGCAGTGCGTGATGTCGTAGGCGATGTGGCCCTCGACGGTCCAGGGCTCGGGTGTGCGGGCCAGCCAGGTGGGGCGCAGTGCCTCGGGCTCCGGGGGCCGGGGGATGAGTCCGAAGCGGCGCTGGAAGGCGGAGAGGGCGAGCCGCCGGGTGGGGGGTGTCTCGTAGGCCTGCCAGCTGTCGAGGCGGTGGTTGAGTGCGATGGCGCGTTCCAGCTCGGGCTGGCCGTAGCCGAGTTCGCGGAACGGCAGGTACACCTCGAACGGGACGGGGGAGAGCGGTTCGGTGCGCTGTCCGCGCACCAGCATGGCGCCTCCGTCCAGGGTGTCGCGCCAGGTGTGGTCGAGGAGTTGCCGGGCGAGCCATGCCTGGCGGGAGCCCGCGACGCCCTCGCGGAACAGCACCTTGCAGATCAGGGCGAGTTCGCCGACGGGCTTGAAGCGCTCCAGGAAGCCCGCTTCCGGGTCGGCGTCGGGTTCCAGCCGGAAGCCGTCGCGGTGGGCCCAGAGCCACTCCAGCGCGTCGGCTCCGACGGTGTGGATCAGACGGGTGTCGGTCATACCGGGGCTCCTTGCCGGCCGCGCCGCGTTCCGGTGCCTGCGGATGCGCCGGCCGGGCGGGCGAGGGCGAGTACGGCCGCGAAGGCGGCCAGGAGGGTGGAGTGGTAATGGGTGGCGAAGTACCGTGCGGGGTCGCGCGTTTCGCCGTCCCCGGTGTCGCGGCCCTCTTCGCGGATCCCTCCCGAGGAGTCCCGTGCAGCCGCCAGGCGCTGCCAGGCGTCCGGCGGGACGACGTCGTCGAGTGAGCAGGGCAAGGTCGCGGCCACGGCCAGCAACTCGCTGCTCAGGTCCCACAGACCGGCGTCCAGGCAGGTGTCCAGCCAGGGCGGCAGCCAGTCGGCCAGATAGCGGGCGAGGTCCGGTGGCAGTCCGTCGTCGGCGCGCCCCCAGTCGGTGAGGTGGAAGACGACGTGGGTGAGGGCGTATCCGGCGGCGCGCTCGAAGGTCCAGGGCTCGGGCAGTCCGCCGAGCCAGGTGCGCTCCAGCAGGGCCGTGGCCCGCTCGGGCCGGTGGATGCCGCAGCTCACCTCGGCCTTCAGGACGCCGAGGCGCCGGGTCGGGTCCTGCTCGGTGAGCCTCCAGCCCCTGGTGCCGGCGACCACCGGGGCGGCCTCCTCGTAGGCGGAATGGCGGTACCCGGCCGAGGCGAAGGCCGCGTACACCTCCAGCGGGTAGGTGGCGAACGGCTCCAGCCGTTGCAGCAGCGAGAACATCTCGCCCTCGCGCGTCTCGTGCCAGGCGAACTCCAGCAGCGCGGCCGCCCGGGCGTGCAGCGGATCGGCGGGGGCGGTGCGGTGGGTCACCGTCGCGCAGACGCGGGCGAGTTCGCCGATCGGCTTCCAGGTGCCGTCGACCCGGCCGTCGGCGGCCAGCGCGTCCTCGCCGAGTGCGAAGCGGGCGCGGTGGGCCGTCACCCAGGTGAGGGCGTCCTCGGCCAGCGGCCGGATGTCCTGGTCCTGGGTCATGCGCGTGCTCCGGTCCGCATCAGCCGGGCCGCCTGGACGTGGAGGGCGACCTGTGGGTCCTGTCCGCCCATCAACTCCACGAAGTCCAGGCCGGATTCGAGGCCGAGGGTGTCCGGGACGCCGGGCAGCAGGGTCAGCCAGCGGCCGGCCCCGGCCGCCTGCCGCCAGTCCCGGCGGCGCACCGCCCGGACGAATCCGCGGGCGACGTCGACGGGGCGCCGCACGGCCGCGCGGCTCACCGCGCAGTCCTCGCCCGGCAGGGCGAGCGGTGCCAGTACGGCGAGCTGGTGGGTGAGGGACTGCCAGCCCGCTTCGTCGAGCCAGCCGGCACCGGGCTCGTCCTGCGGCCCGGCGGATGAGGGGTCGATCCGCTGCAGCGTGCGTGCCATGCCCCAGTGGCTCCAGCGGACCGTGGGCGCGGCGTCCGCGCGGGGCGGGTACGCCTCGACCGCCTTGCGGAACGCGGCCACTTCCGCCGGGTCGGGAGGGACGGCCAGCAGAAGGCCCGGGAGCATCGCGTCCGCGCCCAGTACCCGTACGGCGGCGAGCGCGAGATCTCCCGCTTCCCCTGCGGTCCCCGCCGCGAGGACCACGCGGGTGTGGTCCCCGCCCCGAAGGACGGAGACCACACCGGAGGCGAGGTCCTGCACCGCGGCCTGCAAGCGGGTCGAAGTGCCTGACTGCTCCATGTCACTTGCTCCCGTCGATCCGTTCAGCCCTTCTTCGGACGCGGGGTCGGCGGCGACAGCAGAACCGCACCTGCGCCGGCGACGACGGCCAGGGCGGCGCACTCACGGCTGTCGCGGTACACACCGTCGGCCTCGACAGGGTCGAGTGCGGCGTCGATGTCGACGTCCGTGATGCCGGTGAGTTCTTCGGTGAACTTCTCGGAACGCATAACACCATCTCCCTGAGGTGTAGCGAGTACGTTCGTTTTCAGAATCACCCGAATCGGACAAATCACGCCACTTTTCACGTATTTACTTTTGTCACTTCTTCAACAGGCCTGGCCGTCACGGCAGACGGGGACCGGACGGCCCACCGGCGGCCGGACGTACTCCCGCAAGGAGAACCCCGCTGTGCGGACGGGTCGGGACCCGGTTCAGGGGGATCGTCAGATTCTGCTCCGGCAGCGTGTACTCCATTCGGGCCAGTCGCCCCGCGAGCGCCTCCAGCACGCCGCCGGTGATGCCTTCGCCGGGACAGCGGTGGCCCGCGGCCGGGTCGCCACCGCCCTGCGGGATCAGTTCGTCGCGTTCCACGGGCCGTTCGAGGAAACGCTGCGGGCGGAAGGCATACGGATCGCCCCACAGCGCCTCGTCGTGGTTCTGCCCGTACACGTCGAGCACCACCAGTCCCCCGGCCGGCACCCACTCGCCCCGCCAGAACAGGTCGCGTGCGGCCAGGCCGCCGAGGAAGGGCACGAACGGGTAGAAGCGGCGCACCTCGTGCGCGAAGGCGGCGGTGTACCGGGGGTCCCCGCCCGCCAGGGGCTCGCGCTGCTCCGGCCACCGGTCGAGGGCATGTGCCGTGAAGGCCACGAACCAGGCGACGGCTGTCGTCGGGCGGACCACGTTGAGCAGTTCCACCGCGGCGGTCTTCTCGTCCAGCGGCTCGCCGTCCACGTCGCGGTGCCGGCACACCAGGTCCAGCACCGAGTCCGCCTCGGCGGTGACCTCGCCGGAGCGCACGTCCCGCACGAGCCGGCCCAGCCGCTGCTCCTGCCGTGCGCGGGCCCGCCGGGCCCGCAGATGACGCGGCCCGGCGCTGGCGAAGCCGTCGACCATCGCGATCATGTCGCGGGCCGTCGCCCCCGCCCCGTCGTCGCCCAGCGGTATGCCGGCCCACCGGTGGACCCCCGTGGCGAGCACCGTGCTCGCCTCGTCGAACAGCACGACGGAGCCGCGCCGGCCCCATTCCGGTACGGCCTCGTCCCAGGCCGCGGTGACGTGGTCGACGAGGCCCGCGACCCGGCCGGGCTCGAGCAGCGGCAGGAACATCGACTTGCGGGCGCGGTGGGCGGCGCCGTCGAGGGTGTGCACGGCCTCGTGGCCGAACAGGGTCGCCAGCACGGGCTCGGGGATGGCGCGGTGGCGGTGCACGTTGCGCTCGTCGTAGAAGAAGCGCACCGCTTCCGGCCCGCGCAGGGCGAGCGCGGGCCGGCCCATGATCCGGGTACGGACCACGGGGCCGGTGGCGCTGCGCATCCGGTTGGGCAGCCAGGCGTAGCCCTCGGCCAGCAGGGGCAGGGTGCGGTCGATGAGGGGGCGGCTGAGTACGTCCATCGTCACCGGGTGCCCGACCGGCACCCCGGGACACTCCGGGGGCGGGCCGGGCACCCGTACGGGTGTGGCCGAGGCCACGCGCCGAACGAGGCACGGGTCACGCCGGACGGTGCGGGCCGGCGGCCGGCGTTCCGTGCGGTCCCCTCACCCCGACGGTGTGCGGACGGCCCGGCAGTGCAGACAGATCTCTCCCCGGTCATCGCGGCGACCGCGCAGTGGCCGACGCGTTCCTTCCCCGCGCCCGGCGGGGCGCCGGCCGCCGCGCTGTGCGAGGCGCAGGCGCGGCAGGCCGTGACGGTCGCGGCCCGGCTCCGTCACCCCACGGCGGTGGACGCGGCGCTGGTCGCCCCTTGGCCGGCCCGGGCGGTTCCGGGCGGCTCGACCGGGTCACCGACGCGGACACGGACGAGGAGACCGGCCAACACGCCTGGCGCACCCGGGTCGACGAGGTCGTGGCCGGCTGGGCGGCCTGTCTGCTCGCCGACCCGGCGCCGGCCTCCCTCGCGGTGAGCGCCCTCGAGGGGGACGCGGCGGGCGAGTTCCGCCGTCTTCTCGCCCCCGACGAGATCGACCGCCGTGCCACGGCCTTCCTGCGCCCCCCGACCTGCTCTCCCCGGGGCCGGTCTCCACCACGCGTCCCTCGTCGGCCGTCTCGGCCCGGACGCCACCCTCGTGACCCCGCGGCGACGGGCTCCGGGCGCGCCGCCCGGCTCCGTTCACCCACCCTCCGACCTGCCCGAACGGCGCCCGCCGCGCCGCGCTCACGCTCCGTGATTCACCGGATTGCAGTAGACGACCGTGCCGTGACCGGGACGGCGGCCCAGGCTGATCGGGGGGTCGACGGCCTTGGTGCGCGTGCCCGGCGCACCCGTGTCGGCCCGGACACCGACGTCTGACGACGGAGAGCTGAGCGACATGACCACCGCCATATCCCGGAGCTGGGAGCACGTCGTCGTCACCGGCGGCGCCGGATTCGTCGGCTCTCATCTGTGCACGGCCCTGCTGGACGCGGGCGCCGCCGTCACGTGCGTGGACGACCTCAGCACCGGCCGCCCGGAGAACGTCACGCCGCTCCTGGAACGCCCCGGATTCACGCTCGTACGGGCGAACGTGGCCGAGGCGCTGCCGGTCGACCGGCGGCCCGACCTCGTGCTGCACTTCGCCTCCCCCGCCTCCCCCGCGGACTACCTGCGGCTGCCGCTGCACACCATGGAGGCCGGCAGCCTCGGCACCCGCAACGCACTGCGGCTGGCCCAGGACTCGGAGGCCCGCTTCGTGCTCGCCTCCACCTCGGAGGTCTACGGGGACCCCCGGCAGAACCCGCAGGACGAGCGCTACTGGGGCAACGTCAATCCGGTCGGCCCGCGCAGCGTCTACGACGAGGCCAAGCGCTTCGGCGAGGCGCTGACCACCGCCCACGCGGACGCCCACGGCACCGACACCTGCATCGTGCGGCTGTTCAACACCTACGGCCCGCGGATGCGGGGCCACGACGGCCGCGCCGTGCCCACCTTCGTCCGGCAGGCCCTGGCCGGTGAACCCCTCACCGTGACCGGTGACGGCCGCCAGACCCGCTCGCTGTGCTACGTCGACGACACAGTGACCGGCGTCCTCGCGGCGGCCGCCCACGGCATGCGCGGACCCGTCAACATCGGCAATCCCGGTGAGATCACCATGCTGGACCTTGCCCGGACGATCGTCCGGCTCGCCGGATCCGCCTCCGAGATCCGCTACGTCGAACGCCCGGTGGACGACCCGGCCGTGCGCTGCCCCGACATCACGCTGGCCCGCGACAAGCTCGGCTGGGAGCCCCGGGTGGACACCGAGGAGGGGCTGCGCCGCACGATCGCCTGGTTCCGCACCGAATCCGGTCACTGAGCACGGCTGTTCCAGGCCGGGACACGCCGCCGAACCGGCCGTCCCCGAACCGCGAAAGGCCGCCCGCCATGCGCATCCTCGGAATCAACGCCCTCTTCCACGACCCCGCCGCCGCCCTGGTGATCGACGGGCGGACCGTCGCCGCCGCGGAGGAGGAGAGATTCTCCCGGCGCAAGCACGGCAAGCGACCGCTGCCGTTCTCCGCCTGGGAGCTGCCCGAGCAGGCGGCAGCCTGGTGTCTGAAGCGCGCCGGGCTGCGCCCCCAGGACCTCGACGCGGTCGCCTACTCCTTCGACCCCGCGCTCGCCCGTCCCGCCGAGGCGATGGGCCTGGACGACCCGTGGGACCACCTGCGGCTCACCTATGCGCGGGAGGCACCCGGCTTCCTGCGGACCGCGCTGCCGGGCCTGGACCCCGCGGCCGTCCGCTTCGTACCGCACCACATGGCGCACGCCGCCTCCGGCGCCTTCGCCGCGCCCGGCGCCGGGGACTGTTCCGTCCTCGTGCTGGACGGCCGCGGCGAACGGGCCTCGCACCTCGCCGCCCGCAGAGTGGGCGGCAGGCTCGAATCCCTGCGCGCGCAGGAACTCCCGCACTCGCTCGGCCTGGTCTACGAGGAACTCACCGAGCACCTCGGCTTCCTGCGCTCCTCCGACGAGTTCAAGGTGATGGCCCTCGCCTCCCACGGATCGCCGCGCATGCTGCCCGAACTGCGCCGGTACGTGTATCCCACCGGTGACGGCGGCTTCCACGCCTCGAAAGTGCCCTGGCACGAGCTGTGCGCGCCGCGCGGCGCCGACGAACCGTGGACCCGGGACCACGCCGATGTCGCCGCGAGCGCGCAGGCCGTGCTGGAGGAGACGCTGCTGGACCTGGTGCGCTGGCTGCACGGCCGCACCCATGACTCCGTGCTCACCCTCGCCGGGGGCGTCGCCCTGAACTGCGTGGCCAACTCCCGTATCGCCCGCGAGGGTCCGTTCTCCCGGGTGTGGGTGCAGCCGGCGGCCGGGGACGCGGGGACCGCGCTGGGCGGCGCCCTGCTGCTGTCCGCCGGGGCCGGTGACGAGCCGGAGCCCATGACCGGCGCCGACCTCGGCCGGGACTGGACCGACGCGGAGCTGGGGGCGTGGCTGAAGACGGCCGCCGTGCCCTTCGAACGGCCGGCCGACATCGCCGCCACCGTGGCCCGGGCGCTGGCCGACAACGGCATCGTCGCCTGGTTCCAGGGCCGCAGCGAGTACGGTCCCCGGGCGCTCGGACACCGCTCGCTGCTGGCCCACCCCGGGCACGCGGGGAACCTGGAGCGGCTCAACGACGTCAAGGGGCGCGAGCAGTTCCGCCCCGTCGCGCCGATGGTGCTCGCCGACCGGGCCGCCGAGATCTTCCACGGCCCGCTGCCCAGCCCGTACATGCTGTTCGTGCACGACGTGGCCCCCGCCTGGCGGGACCGCATCCCCGCCGTGGTGCACGTCGACGGCACCGCCCGCATCCAGACCGTCGACGAGACGCGGGAGCCCTTGGTGGCGCGGATGCTGGCCGAGTTCGAACGGCTGACCGGGCTGCCCGTGGTGGTCAACACCAGCCTCAACACGGCGGGCCGGCCCATGGTCGACGACCCGCGCGACGCCCTGGAGTGCTTCGGCTCCTCCCCGGTCGATCTGCTGGCCATCGGCCCGTACGCGATCCGGCGCGGCGAACTCTTCCGCTCCGCCGAGGGCGAGGCCGTGCGATGACCGGGCCCGCCGCCCCGAGCGGGGAGTACGCCGTGGTGGTGCCGACGCTCGGCCGGCCCTGCCTGGGCCGGTGCCTGCGGGCGCTGGCCGAGGCGGACGGACCGGGCCCGGCCCGGGTCGTGGTGGTCGACGACCGCCCGGATTCCGCCGGAGCGCCGCTGACCGCCGCCGTTCCGCCGTCGCTGCGCTCGCGCACCCTCGTGGTGCCCGGCGGGGCCCGGGGACCGGCCGCCGCCCGCAACACCGGATGGCGGGCCGCCGGGGACGTCCCGTGGATCGTGTTCCTCGACGACGACGTGATCCCCGGTCCCACCTGGGCCGACGACCTCGCCCTCGACCTCGCCGGGGCGAGTGTCGCGACCGCCGGGATCGCGGCGCGGATCGACGTGCCGCTCCCGGCCGACCGCCGGCCCACCGACTGGGAGCGCAACACCGCCGGTCTCGCCGGCGCCCGCTGGATCACCGCCGACATGGTGTACCGCCGCCGGGCCCTGGAGGCCGCCGGTGGTTTCGACGAACGGTTCCGCAGGGCCTTCCGGGAGGACGCCGACCTGGCGCTGCGGATGCTCGACGCCGGCTGGACGCTGGCCGAGGGCCGCCGCACCACCACCCATCCGGTGCGGCCCGCCGGACGCTGGGTCTCCGTGCTGCTCCAGGCGGGCAACGCCGACGACGTGCTGATGACCCGGCTGCACGGGCACGGCTGGTGGCGGCGGGCCGAGGCGCCGCGGGGGCGCCTGCCCGGGCACCTGGCGGTGACCGCGGCGGGGCTGGCGGCCGCGGTCTGCGCGCTGACCGGCCGGCCGCGCGCCGCCGCGGCCTGCGTCGGCGGATGGCTGGCGGGGACCACCGAGTTCGCGCTCGCCCGGATCCTCCCGGGACCGCGCACCCCGGAGGAGATCGCCACCATGGCCCTCACCAGCGCGGTCATCCCGCCGGTCGCGGCCTTCCACTGGCTTCGCGGCCACTTCCAGGACCGCACGGCACCGGCCCGCCCCCAGCGGTCCGCGTCCCCCGCGCCCGGTCACCCGCCCTGGGTCGACGAACGGCTGCCGTCATGACCTGCCCGCCGCCGGAGCGGGGGGAGCGGACGGACCGAGGAGCCGCCGTATGAACATCCTGCTGTGGCACGTACACGGTTCCTGGACGACGGCGTTCGTCCAGGGCCCCCACACCTATGTCGTGCCCGTCACCCCCGGCCGTGACCCCGACGGTCTCGGCCGGGCCCAAACCTTCGTCTGGCCCGCGTCGGTGCGCGAGGCCGCACCGGCCGAGCTGCGGGAGACCCCGTTCGACCTGGTCGTCCTGCAGCGGCCGCACGAACTCGAGCTCGCCGAGCGGTGGCTCGGCGGCCGCCGCCCGGGACGGGACGTGCCGGCCGTGTATCTGGAGCACAACGCCCCGGACGGTGACGTGCCCCGCACCCGGCACCCGTTCGCCGACCGCGCCGATCTGACGATCGTGCACGTCACCCACTTCAACCGGCTGTTCTGGGACTGCGGCACCACCCGCACCGAGGTGATCGAGCACGGCGTCGTCGACCCCGGCCACCGCTACACGGGCCGGCTGGAGCGTGCCGCCGTCGTCGTCAACGAGCCGCTGCGGCGCGGCCGGTACACCGGCACGGACCTGCTGCCCGCCCTCGCCGGGACCGTGCCTCTCGACGTGTTCGGCATGGGCACCGACGGGCTGGCCGGCCATCTGGGGCTGCCGCCCGACCGCTGCCGCACGGCCGACCTGCCGCAGCGCGAACTGCACACGGCGATGGCCGACCGCCGGATGTATCTGCACCCGGTGCGCTGGACCTCCCTCGGGCTGTCCCTGCTGGAGGCGATGCACCTGGGCATGCCGGTCCTGGCGCTGGCCACCACCGAGGCGGTGGAGGCGGTGCCGGACGGCGCGGGCACCGTGTCCAACCGGCCCGACGTCCTCGTCCGGGCCGCCCGCCGCTATCTGGCGGATCCCGCGGCGGCGGCCGCGGAGGGGGCGCGGGCCCGGCAGGCCGCCCTCGAACGGTACGGGCTCAAGCGGTTCCTGGACGACTGGGAACGTCTCATCACGGAGGTGCGCTCATGACTCCGATCCTCGGTCCCCTCCGCACCGGCCGGCTCGACGGCGAGGGCCTCGCCCCGGGCGTGCTCTCCATCGCGCTGGTCTCCGAGCACGCCAGCCCCCTCGCCACGCTCGGCGGGGTGGACGCCGGCGGGCAGAACGTCCATGTGGCCGCCCTGGCCGGGGCGCTCGCCGACCGCGGTCACCGCGTCACCGTCCACACCCGGCGCGACGCGCCCGGTCTGCCCGACCGGGTGACGCTGCGCGAGGGCGTCGAGGTCCACCATGTCCCGGCGGGTCCGCCGGAACCGGTCGCCAAGGACCGGCTGCTGCCGTACATGGAGGAGTTCGGGCAGCTGCTGGCCCGGGTGTGGCGTGCCCGCACCCCGGACGTGGTGCACTCGCACTACTGGATGTCGGGTCTCGCCTCGCTGCGGGCGGTGCGGGAGCTCGGGTTGCCGCTGCTGCACACGTATCACGCGCTGGGCACGGTGAAGCGGCGGCACCAGGGACGCGCCGACACCAGCCCGCCGGAGCGGATCGGCTGCGAGGTCGAGGTCGGACTGGGCTGCGACCGTGTCGTCGCCACCTGCCGGGACGAGGTCGCCGAGCTGGTCCGGATGGGGGTGCCGGCCGACCGGATCGGTGTGGTGCCGTGCGGTGTGGACACCGACCGGTTCACTCCGGTGGGGCCGGTCGCGCCGCGCGGACCGTTCCGGTACCGGCTGATGCAGCTCGGCCGGCTGGTGCCGCGCAAGGGCGCCGCCGTCTCGGTGGCGGCGCTGGCCCGGCTGCCGGGCACCGAACTTCTCGTGGTCGGCGGGCCCCCTCGGCACCGCCTCGACGACGACCCGGAGGTGCGCCGGCTGCGCGCTGCCGCGCGGGACGTCGGGGTCGCCGACCGGGTCCGCTTCACCGGCGGGGTGGACCCTTCCCGGGTGCCGGCGCTGCTGCGCTCCGCCGACGTGGTGCTGTGCCCCGCCGACTACGAGCCGTTCGGGATCGTCCCCCTGGAGGCCATGGCCTGCGGGCGTCCCGTGGTGGCCAGCGCGGTCGGCGGCCAGCTCGACACGGTGGCGGATCCGGGCACGGGCCGGCTGGTGCCGCCCGGCGACCCGGAGGCGCTGGCCCGGGCGGTGACCGCGCTGCTCGCCGACCCGGCGGCCCGGGAGGCCTGCGCGGTCGCCGGCCGCCGCCGGGTGCTCAGCCGCTACGGCTGGCCGCGGATCGCCGCGGCCACCGAGGTCGCGTACTGCGAGGTCCTCGACGCGGAGCCCGCCGCCACCGGGACCGGCTGACGGGCCGGCCGTGGTGACCGCCGACGTCCGATGTGGGAAGGAGGTGCGGGTCCCGCCGCCGTCCTCACCGAGGCGGTGCGCCCCACAGTCATGACGGAACACTCCGCGCTCGACGCCGCGCATCTGCACTGCCGGTCGCTCCAGGAGGCCCTCGACGGGCTCCGCCGGCACGGCCTGCCCCGGATCGCCGGCTGGGGTGGCCGGCTCGCCGCCGTCCTCACCGACGGCGGACGCCTGCTCGCCGCCGGAAACGGCGGCAGTGCCGCCCAGGCCCAGCATCTGACGGCCGAGCTGGTCGGACGGTACCGGCAGGAGCGGCGCGCCTATTCGGCGCTCGCCCTGCACGCCGAGACCTCCAGCGTCACGGCCATCGGCAACGACTACGGATTCGACCACGTGTACGCCCGCCAGGTGATCGCCCACGGGCGTCCCGGCGACGTCCTGATGCTGCTCTCCACGTCGGGGCGCAGCGCCAATCTGATCGCGGCCGCGGTGGCGGCCCGCCAGGCCGGGCTGCGCGTCTGGGCGCTCACCGGTCCGGGCCCCAACCCGCTGGTGGAGGCCGCTCACGAGGCGCTGTGCGTGGAGGCGGGCAGCACCGCGACCGTGCAGGAGGCGCATCTGGTCGCCGTGCACCTGCTCTGCGAGTCCTTCGACGCCGCCGTGTCCGCGCCCCTGGCGCCCGCGGCGGCCGCCCCCGGGAGGATGCCATGACCGGACCCGAGCCCGTCGTCGTCGTGGGGGACGTGCTGCTGGACGAGGACATCGAGGGGGTCGCCACCCGGCTGGCCCCGGACGCCCCCGCGCCGGTCGTCGACGTCACCGGTGACCGCCGGCACCCGGGCGGGGCGGGGCTGGCCGCGGCGCTCGCCGCCCGGGGCGGCCGGGACGTGGTCCTGGTGACCGCCCTCGGCGACGACCCGGCCAGCGAGGCGGTCCGCCGGGACCTCGACGGCCGGGTACGGCTGCTGGAGCTGCCGCTGCACGGCACGCTGCCGGTGAAGACGAGGGTGCTGGCGGGCGGGCGGCCCGTGGTGCGTATCGACCGGGGCGGCGGGACGCCCGGCGAGCCGGACGACGCGGTGCGCGAGGCCCTCGCCGGCGCGCACGCCGTCCTCGTCGCCGACTACGGACGGCACACCGCCGGGGCGGTACGCCCGCATCTCGAGGAGGTGGCCCGCCGTACGCCCCTGGTGTGGGACCCCCATCCCAAGGGCGATCCGCCGGTGCCGGGGGCGCGCATCGTCACACCCAACGCGGCCGAGGCGGTCGCCCTGTGCGCCGGTACGCCAGGGGTGCCGGGTTCGTCGCTGGGCGCCTTCGCCGCACGCGGGGCGGAGCTGGCGGAGCGCTGGCGGGCGGCGGGCGTCGCCGTGACGCTCGGCGACCGGGGGGTGCTGCTCACCCGGCCGGGCGGGGGGACGCCGATGCTGATCCCGGCGCCGTACCGGTCCGACGGGGATCCGTGCGGAGCGGGTGACTGCTTCGCCGCGACGACCGTCGCCGCGCTGGCCGACGGGCTGCTCCCGGAGGAAGCGCTGCAACGGGCGGTCTCCGAGGCGGCCGCGTTCGTGGCGGCGGGCGGGTCGGGAAACCCCGATCTGTGGCGGACGGCAGCCGTTCCCGGCCCCGCGCGTCATCCGGCGGCCGACGCGTTCGAGCTGGCGGAGAGTGTGCGGGCGAGCGGCGGGACGGTGGTCGCCACGGGTGGCTGCTTCGACCTGGTGCACGCCGGTCATGTCGGGCTGCTGGAGAGCGCGCGGCGGATCGGTGACTGTCTGATCGTGTGTCTCAACTCCGACGCCTCCGTCACCCGGCGCAAGGGGCCGGGCCGGCCGCTCAATCCCGCGGCCGACCGGGAGCGGGTGCTGGCGGCGCTGGGGAGTGTGGACGCGGTGGTGGTGTTCGAGGAGGACACGCCGGAGGCGGTGCTGGGTCGGCTGCGGCCGGATGTGTGGGTGAAGGGCGGGGACTACTCCGTGCAGGATCTGCCGGAGGCGGAGGTGTTGCGGGGGTGGGGCGGGCAGGCGGTGGTACTGCCGTACCTCGACGGGCGGTCCACGACGTCGCTGGCGCGGCGGGCTGCGCATGCGGCGCGGGTGGCGTTGCGGCCGTCCGGGGAGGGGTGAGGCCGGGGACGGGTGGGAGTGGCTGTTTCCGCCGCGCCGCCCCTTCCCTCCCCCACTCTCGGCTTCGCTCGAGCGGGGGACCCGCATCGTCCCTGGGGGCTGTGCCCCCAGACGCCCTTCGGCCCTTCGGGCCTCGTCCTCGAACGCCGGACGGGATGGATCGTCAAGCCGCCGGCTGGAGGGGCGGGCGTGCGGTTGCCCGGGTGGGGAGAGCGACCGGCGTGAGGGTGCGGCGGGTGTGGAGGAGGTGGCCTGCCGCGATCGAGCCGGCGATGATCAGGCCCCCGGTGATCAGGGCGCCGCGCGGGCCGGCCAGTTCCATGAGGAGGCCGAGGGCGGGCGGGCCGCCCAGTCCCCACACGGTGCCGATGCTGCCCCAGACGCCGAGGACGCGTCCGCGCAGATGCGCGGGCGGGTCGGTCTGGAGGACGGCCGTCCCGGCGGTGTCGGAGACGGACTCCACGACGGCCATGGGCAGGACCAGCACCAGCAGCACGGCCAGCGACGGTGACATCCCCGCCACGACCTGGAGCAGCGCGCCCGTCGCCGCGAGGGCGCCGACCAGCCGCACGGACGGCCTGCGCAGCCGCGCCCCGAGCACCGCGCCGAGGATCCCGCCGACGGCGAGAACGGTGGACACCGTGCCGAACGCGCCCGCGCCGCCCGCCAGCGGTCCGGTGACCAGGACGGCGAGGGTGAGCCCGTAGTTGCGGCCGAAGACGGCGCTGACCCCGGTGACCCCGGCGAGCGCCAGCAGCCGGGGCCGGCGGGCGAAGAAGGCGAGCCCTTCGCGGACGGTCATGGCGGCCCGCGGGCGCCCTGTCTTCTCGACGACGTGCCGGACCGCCCCTGCCGCCGGGCGCAGGAAGGGGATGACCGCGGTCACGAAGAGGAAGGAGAACCCGTTGGCGAAGTAGGCGGCGGCGGTGCCGAGGAAGCCCACCGTCACACCCGCGAGCGCTGCGCCCGCGAGCCGGCCCGCGTTGAAGACCAGCGCGCCCACTCCGATGGCGGAGGGCACGTCCTCCGCGGGGACGAGATCGTTGCCGAGCAGGGCGCAGGCCGGGTTGTCGACGGTGGCGACGACCCCGGTGACGGCGGCCAGCACCATGAGGGAGGTCATGTCCAGCCGGTCCAGTGCCACCAGGACGGCCGTGGTGAACGCGATCGCGGACAGCAGGGCCTGGCTGACGGCGGCCGTCAGCTTCCGCGGCCAGCGGTCGACCGCCGCGCCGCCGAGGATGCTCATGAGCAGGGCCGGGGCGGCCTGCACGGACATGGACAGACCCGTGGCGGCCGCGGACCCGGTGATCTGCAGGACCAGCAGGTTCTGCACCGTGAGCTGCATCCAGGTACCGGCGTTGGACACGAAGTTCGCGACGGACCACCAGCGCATGCTGCGGTGCCGCAGGGAGCGCCAGGGGGAACGTGACTCGGGCTGGGCAGGGGTGGGTGAGGAAGACACAGTGCGCTACTCGGAGACGAGCCGGAGGGCCCGGCGGAGGGAGGCGCGGGAAGCGGAACGCCGGCTGCGCTGCACGGCGGCTCCCGTCACCTGGACTGGGCGCGGACCATCGTGGCAGAAGGGAACGCCGAGTCGGTTCCGCAAGGCCGGTGGATCACCGAGCCGCGCGTGTCAAATGTGCGGTCGTCACGGGCAGTTGGACGGGTGAGTGTGGTTGCTCACAAGGAGCGGGCACGCCTGAGGGCCCGTCCCTGCCGCGACGGGCCCTCACCTGCGGTCTTCCAGCCGAGTTTGCCGCGTCCGCTCAACGCGTCGCGGAGCCGGTCGACCATGCCCGCCCCCGGTGCCGGCAGCTTGTTCGCCGGGGGCTTGTCCGGAGCGGCCGGGTGCGGCCGGGTCGGGGCCGCCTTCTTCGCCTGCCGGACCTTGTCACCGAGCTCGTCGAGCCTCTCCGGGGAGCAGGCGGCGCGCAGCTGCGGGAGGAGGTTCTGCTCCTCGTCCGCGACGTGCTCGCGGATCTCGCTCATCAGCATGCCGATGAGCCGGTCGAACTCGGTCCTTCATGGTCCGCTCGGCCGTGGCGTGGTCCTCGAGCTCCTGGTCGGCCGGCGCGTCCCCGTTCGGCACGTGCTCCCGCACGGCCGGGTAGAGGTAGGCCTCCTCGGCCACCGAGTGGCGCGGACCAGTTCGATGGTGGCCTGGTCTGCGTACACCTTGCGCGAAGGGTTCCTCGACTTCCCGGTGGTCGGTCACCAGTCCCCGCACCGCCCGGGCGCTGACGCTGCCGGGGCGTCAGCAGGAGAGCTTGGACCGGACGCGGCCGGCCAGGGCGGCGGGCCCGGCGCCGGCCCGGACGGAGTGTCGTACGAGGTGGGCGTCGCGCCGCAGGTCGTGGGCGGCGTGCCGGCTGCGCCACAGCAGCGACGGGCGGGCACCGGTGTCGTCGGCGGCGATCAGCAGACCGCCGAGCATGGAGAGGTTCTTGAGGAAGTGGATGCGCTGCTGGGCCTTCCGGTCGGGGTCCTCCTCCTCCCAGAAGCGGTGTGCGGCCAGGGTCGTGGGCACCAGCGTGACCGCGATCGCGAGCGCGGCCGGACGTGACATGCGTCCGGTGGCCAGCAGCAGCCCGCCCACGACCTGGACGGCGCCGCTGAGGCGTACGCAGTCCTCGGTGCTGTCGGGCAGCACGGGGACGCGATCGGTGACCGGCCGTACGACGGGCTCCGCGATCTCTGCGACGTTCTGGGGGTGGCGGACGGAATCCAGTCCGCCCGCGACGAACATCGACGCCAGCATCGGCCGGCCGAGGACACGCAACAGACTCATGGCCTACTCCTGGGATGTCGGTGGTGCGGACGCGCCGGGTTCCCGCCGGGGGCGGGGCCATGCGGCACGCCGTCACCAGAACCGGGTGGTGAGCGCGGGCTGGTGGACCGCCTCGACGGCGTCGCGCAGGCACAGGGCGACGCCGATGGTGGTGCGCAGGACCGAGGGACGCACGGTCTGCGCGGTCTCCGTGGCCAGGACCAGCAGACAGCCCGCCGCCTGTTCGACCACGGAGACCGGGAGGGTGTAGTCGCTGTCGGCGGCCGCGCGGAAGGCCTTCAGCGGGATTCCGGCTCCGTCGACCGTCCGCCGGGCTGCCTGCTCCAGGTGCTGTGCGGCCTGTTCGCAGAGTGCGGCGGGCAGGGTGAGGGTGCGCTGGAACGATGAACTCGTCATGATCCCAGTGCTCCCCGGGCGCGGCTCCCTTCGATCGGCCGGGGCCCGGATTTCACCGTCCTGCGTGAGCGTTCGGCGGAGGGTGCGGCCGGGGAGGGCTCGTACTCTGGGCGTGCCCGCGCACGAGAGGAGCCCACGCATGACCTTCCCTCCCGGACCGGCCGCCCGGGACGGTGACGGGCCACAGGCCGTGGCGGCCCGGCTCACCGGGCGGACGGTCACCGGTGTACGCCCGGTGTCCGGCTCGCTCGCCGAGGCGGTCCTGGACGGCGGCCGGGTCGTGGTCGTCAAGCGGACCGAGGGCGCGCGGGCCGCCCGCGCCGAGGCGGCGGGGCTGCGCTGGCTCGCCGGGGCCGGGACGGTGCGGGTGCCCAAGGTGCACGGCCACGACGGGCGGTGGCTGGTCGTCGACCGGGTGACGCGGGGCCGGCCCACGCGGGAGGCGGCGGTGCGGTTCGGCCGGGATCTGGCGGGGCTGCACGCGGCCGGGGCGCCGGCGTTCGGAGCGCCCCCGCCGGGCGGTCCGGTGGAGGCGTACATCGGGCTCGCCCCGATGCGCAACGTCACCGGCGGGGACTGGCCCGCCTGGTACGCCGAGCACCGGGTCCTGCCGTATCTGCGGCGCGCGGTCGACGACGGCACCGTCCGCCCGGACGAGGCGGGCGTCGTCGAGCGGGTCTGTGAGCGGCTGCCGGAACTGTCCGGACCCGCCGAGCCGCCCGCGCGGCTCCACGGCGACCTGTGGAACGGCAATGTGCTGTGGGGCGCGGACGGCCATGTCCGGCTGATCGATCCGGCGGCGCACGGCGGACACCGGGAGACCGACCTGGCGATGCTCGCCCTCTTCGGCTGTCCTCAGCTGCGGGCGGTGCTGGACGGTTACCGGGAGACGGCTCCGCTCGCCGACGGGTGGGAGGCGCGCGTCGGCGTGCACCAGCTGTTCCCGCTGCTGGTGCACGCCGTGCTGTTCGGCCGCGGTTACGCCGAGCAGGCGCTCGCGGCGGCGCGGGCGGCCGCCGCCGGGTGACCGTTCAGCGGGTCACCACGTGCCGTTCGTCGGGGACGCAGTGGGTCATGGTGAGCCCCGCCACGTCGCGCGGCGGGTTGTCGCCGAGGTTGGCGAGCCGCTTGCGGTCCTCGTCGGTGAGGTCCTGGCCGGCGAGGGGTTCCAGGTGGGCGACGTCCTCCGGCATGATCCCGAGGCCCTCGCCGACCCTGCGGCCGAGGTCGTTCTCGACCAGCAGGAAGTGCCACACCATGCGTTCCTGGACGGCGCGGTCGCACTGGGAGATCAGGTCGGTGAAGTTCTTCACCAGGTCGTCGCGCTCCCAGTCCTCCAGCAGCAGATAGCGCTGGCCGGCCTGCATGTAGTCGTTGGTGCGTTCGATGCGGGCGCGGGTGAGGCGGCCGCGGATCTCCGGGCCCTGCTCGTCGTGCGTCGGGTACTCGCCCTCACGCAGACCGCCGGTGATCGACGGCTCGTAGTTGACGCTCGGGTTCTCGCCCGCGCTGTCCTGGTGGTACGTCATCTGCCCGTCGCGCTGGTTGGTGCGCACGTCCGCGTGCTTGGCCTGGTTGACCGGCAGCTGGAGGTAGTTGGGGCCGACCCGGTGCCGCTGGGTGTCGCTGTAGGAGAAGGTCCGGCCGACGAGCATCTTGTCGTCGGAGAAGTCCAGACCGTCGACCAGGACGCCGGTGCCGAAGGAGATCTGCTCGTTCTCGGCGAAGAAGTTGCCGGGCATCCGGTTGAGCACCATGCGGCCCACCGGCTTGGGCGGGAAGTCCTGTTCGGGCCAGGTCTTGGTGTCGTCCAGCGGGTCGAAGTCCAGTTCCGGGTGGTCGTGGTCGTCCATCATCTGGACGAGGAGCTCCCACTCCGGGTGGTCGCCGCGCCCGATCGCCTCGTAGAGGTCCTTCGTGGCGTGGCCGAGCCCTTCGGCCTGGACGTTGGCCGCGTCCTCCTCGGTCATGCTGCGCACGCCCTGCTTGGGCATCCAGTGGTACTTGACCAGTTTGGTCTCGCCCTCGGCGTTGACCCACTTGTAGGTGTTCACGCCGAAGCCCTGCATGTGGCGGTAGTCCGCCGGGATGCCGCGCGGGCTGAAGAGGTTGACCAGCATGTGCATGCACTCGGGCGTCTGCGACATGAAGTCGAAGATGCGGCGCGGCTGCTGCTCGAAGGTGACCGGGTCGGGCTTGAGGGCGTGGATGACGTCCGGGAACTTGATGGCGTCCCGGATGAAGAAGACACCCAGGTTGTTGCCGACGAGGTCCCAGTTGCCGTCCTCGGTGTAGAACTTCACCGCGAAGCCGCGGGGGTCGCGGGCGGCCTCGGAGGAGTCGCGGCCGCCGATGACGGTGGAGAAGCGGACGGCGAGGTCGGTGCGCTTGCCCTCCTCCTGGAAGAGCCTGGCGCGGGTGTAGCGGGAGACCGGCTCGTCGCCCCACTTGCCGTACGCCTCGAAGTAGCCGTACGCGGTGACGCCGCGGGCGTGCACGACCCGTTCGGGGATGCGCTCCCGGTCGAAGTGGCTGATCTTCTCCAGGAACTGGTAGTTCTCCAGCGTGGCCGGGCCCCGGGAGCCGACGGTGCGCTGGTTCTGGTTGTCGTAGACCGGGTGGCCCTGGCGGTTGGTGAGCACCTTGCGGTCGTCACCCGGAGCGGGACCCCGGCTCGAAACATCCGTCATGATCGTGTCGGCTCCTTGCGCTGCTCGTCGTCCCCCCGGGTCGCGTGCGTACGGTGGTCATGCTGCCGCGCATCACCCCGGGCGGCGACTCGGGGACTCCCGCGGGGCGAGGAAGCGGTCCAGGACGGCGGTGAGTTCCGCGGGCTTCTCCACGGGGAGTTCGTGGCCCGCGTCGAGGATGCGGATCTCGGCGTCCCGGTAGTCCTTGGCCATGCGCAGCATCTGGTGCGCGGGCAGCTGGATGTCGTGGTAGCCGTGCACCATCAGGGTGGGCACGCGGATCTCGCCGACACGGTCGAGGACGTCGAAGGCGCGCATCGCGGAGTACAGGGTCATCACGACCTCGCGAGGCGTGGCCGCGGAGGCGCGGATGTACTCCTTGATCTCCTGGCGGGGGTGGCCGGGAGCGAAGGCGCGCCGGATGTTGGCGGCGACGAACAGTCCGAACGGCACCCGGGTGGACGCCGCCATCAGGAGTCCCCGGTACCTGCTGTACGTCATCCGGCCGATGGAGTTCACCAGTACCAGCCGTTCCACCCGCGTGGGGTGGGCGAGGGCGAGCGTCTGTGCGGTCATGCCGCCCATGGAGTGGCCGACGGGGACGAACCGGTCGACCCCGAGGTGGTCGAGGAGGGCGATGACGTCGCGGGCGAGGACCTCGATGGTGCGCGCCCCGCTGCCGCTGCTCTCACCGTGGCCGCGCAGGTCGAGGCGGATCACCCGGCGGTGCGCGGCGAAGTGCGCCATCTGGTGGTCCCAGCGGTGCCGGTCGGCGGTCCACCCGTGGATGAAGACCAGGGGCGCGCTCCCGGCGTCGCGCGGGCCCTCGTCGTCGTACGTCAGTTCCGCGCCGTCGACAGCGAACTGCGGCATGGGGCGTCGCCTCCTGGAGTCCCAGCGGTTACCGACCAGTAGGGTAGCGGCCGCCCGCCGGGCCGTCGCGTCGTCCGCCGAAGGAGCACGGGGCGACCGGAACGGGTGCGGGCCCGGGCACCATGCCCGGGCCCGCGGAACAGCGTGGTCAGCCGCCGTTCAGGCGGGCGCGCAGCAGCCCCTTGCCCAGTTCCGCGCCCTTGCGGCTGTCCGCCTGGGCCTTGCGGAACAGGTCGGCGGCCTCGGTGTCCTTGGCGCGCTCGGCATCCTGGATGTAGCTCTCGAGGCGCAGCGCGTTGCTCAGGCACGCCTCGACGTACCAGATCAGGTTGTAGTCCTTGTCCTGTGTGCCGGTGACGCCGCCGGTCTCCGTCTCACTGGTCATCCGGATCTCCTCTTCGCGGTGCTCGTCCACCGCCCGCCCGGTCTCCGTCGGCCGGAGGGGGCGGGCCCGGTCAGCGGCGGCCGGGTACCCGCCCGCCGCGAGGGCACACAGCGAAGGAGGCGGGAGCGCGACCGGTCCCCCGTTCCGGTCGTGCCCCCGCCATGGCTCGAAATCTATGCCGCGGAGAACGGGCCTGTGTATCGCACCGATGCCCGCTGCGGCCCGCGGAGGACTCAGCCGTGCACAACTGAGTCCGAAAGGCCCGGTTTACTCCCCCACGAGCACCGGCTGCTCCAGATCGCCCACCGCGAGATGGGCCAGCACCACCTCGTAGAGATCGGTGCCGGTGGCCAGCAACTGGCGTTCGAGGACCGGTTCGGCGCTGCGCACGTGCTCGCGCACGGTCTGTGCGTGGACGCCGAGGGCCTGCGCGGCCCGCTCGGCGTTTCCCCCGGCGGCGATCCAGGTGCGCAGGGTGCGGCGCACATTGCGGGGGTCCCGGTCCAGCCGCCCCAGCAGTTCCTGCGCCCAGGCGCCCACGGCGTCGCCGGCCAGCAGGCCCGCGAGGCCGGGGGCCCGCGCACCCGGGTCGGCGGCCGTCTGTCCGTCCAGGAGGTTGATCTGGGTGTGGAGCGCCAGATGCACGACGGCGCGGGTGGTGACGTCGTCGAAGTCCACGCCGAGCATCGTCTCGACGCGCTCCATGCGGGCCCGTACCGTGTTGCGGCTGACGCCGAGGATCTTGGCGGTGTTCACGGCGGTGAACTCCAGGCCGAGGCGGGTGGTGGCGAGGAGTTCGGCGCGGGTGTGGTGGGCCAGCGCGTCCAGCGGACGCAGCACCCGGGCCGCCCAGCCGCGCAGGGCGGCGGGCTCCATCAGCCGCTCGGGGTGGGTGCGCTCGGCGTACACGGCCGTCTTGTCCGCCCGGAAGCGGGCCACCGCCAGTGCGCTGACGGCCTGGCCGTACGCGGTGGCGGTGCGGGCGAGGCTCTGCCACACGCTGCCGCCGAGGAACGTCCCCGGGTGCCTGCCGACCAGCGACCGCAGATCTGCGGCGGTGGTCTCGCGGGGGCTGACGACGATGACGTGTCCGTCCATCGCCGGGCACCGCACGACCAGCGCCTCCTCCCGCGTGGTGTCCAGGCATTCCGCCACCAGCCGCTCGCGGCGGTCGGGCGCGGACTCGACGACGTAGACGCACGCGGTGTCGGCGTCCAGCAGGCCCGGCCAGAGCCCCGCCGCGACACGGCGGGCCGCGACGGTGTCCTCGACCATCAGCAGTTGCAGGATCGCCAGCCGCAGATCGGCGGTGGCCCGCCGGAGCCGGTGCCCGGCAGCGGCGGTCTCGTGGGCGGTCAGCAGGAGTTCGATCACCTGCGCGGTGTGGGTGACGACGTCGAAGGTGTGCCGGTCGAAGGCGGCCTCACGGGAGACGGCCAGCACGCAGATGCCCGAGGGGTGGCCGATCCCGACCAGGCGCTGGTGGCGTCCGTCCCCCTCCCAGGCGGCGGAAGCGATGCGGCCGGAACCGAGGTCGGCCACGAGGGACTCCTCCAGCGGCAGCCGGGTGCCGGCGAGGAGCGTGCCGACGGCGTCCTGGAGGGACACCTCCGCGCGCGCGGTCGCGGCCAGCCAGTCGACGACCCTGCCGACGTCCCGTCCGGCCGGCCGCAGATGCTCGAGCAGTTCCTGCGCCCAGGTCGGGGGCTCCCCGGCCGCCGCCGGTGTGCGCCGGATTCCGTCCTCACGGCCTGCCACCTCGGTCCTCCCCTCGTCCGCTCGCCCATCCGGCCCAGGCCGGGGACGTTACCTCACCGGGCGGCGCGGCTCATCCCGGCGCGACGGCGCACCGCGCCCGGCGGGACGGCACGGTCCCCGTGCGCGCGGTGCTCGTGCGCGGGCGGCATAAGCTCGGTGAATGGCGAAGTACTTCGATGTGCACCCCGACAACCCCCAGCCGCGCACCATTTCCCAGGTCGCCGACAGCATCCGCGCCGGCGCCCTCGTCGCGTACCCCACCGACTCCTGCTACGCACTCGGCTGCCGACTGGGCAGCCGTGAGGGCATCGACCGGATCCGCACCATCCGCAAGCTGGACGACCGGCACCACTTCACCCTGGTGTGCCGGGACTTCGCGCAGCTCGGACAGTTCGTACGGATCGACAACGACGTGTTCCGCGCGGTCAAGGCGTCGACCCCGGGCAGCTACACGTTCATCCTGCCCGCGACGAAGGAGGTGCCCCGCATGCTCCAGCACCCCAAGAAGAAGACCGTCGGCGTGCGCATCCCCGACCATGTCGTCACCCAGGCCCTGCTGGAGGAGCTCGGCGAGCCCCTGCTGTCCAGCACCCTGCTGCTGCCCGGTGAGGACGAGCCGATGACCCAGGGCTGGGAGATCAAGGACCGCCTCGACCACCAGGTGGACGCGGTGCTCGACTCCGGCGACTGCGGCACCGAGCCGACCACCGTGATCGACTTCTCCGGCGGCGAGGCGGAGATCGTGCGGCGGGGCGCGGGAGACGTCTCACGGTTCGAGTGACAGCGGTACACGCTCCCGCGTCCGCCCTCAACGGGCCGCCGCACGGCGGAGGTTCACCGCGGCCGCCGGGCCACCCGGCCTCCGGCGGCCCGCCGCACCGTTGTTACGGTGCACCGGTGTCCGACTCTTCACGCGATACCGCAGAGGGTGCCGGCTGGGGTGCCGCAGAACGCGGTGAGTACCGGCGGCTGATGCCGAACGAGGTCGAGAAGATCTCCTGGCTCGACCCGAGGATGCTGTGGGCGGCCCGCAACGGCGTCCTGGCCTCGTGGCTGGGGGACCCGACGGGGGAGCTCCGCGCCCGCTGGGTGGCCCAGCGGGCGGCGGCCGGGGCGCCCGCCGACAAGGTGATCCGGCGCGACGACCCCGACCGGTTCTCGTTCCTGGTCGTCGGTGACACCGGCGAGGGCGACGAGCCCCAGTACGCGGTCGTGCCGGGCCTGTTGAAGGAGGGGCGCGACACCGCTTTCGCCGTGCTCGCCAGCGATGTGATCTACCCGGTGGGCAGCGCCGACGACTACGGCACCAAGTTCTTCCGCCCGTACCGTGACTACCGGGCGCCGATCTACGCCATACCGGGGAACCACGACTGGTACGAGGACCTGACCGGCTTCATGCGCGTCTTCTGCGGCGACGCCCCGCCGCCGGCGCCCGGACCCGCACCGCGTCCCCTCACCCGGGCCTGGCTGCGCTCCCTGCTGTGGCACCGGCCGGGTGCCGGCGACGGCGGGAGCCTCGACCGGGCGCGCGAGCTGCGGTCGGAGCCCGTCCAGCAGGCCGTGCAGCCCGGACCGTACTGGGCGATCGACGCCGGGCCGATACGGATCGTCGGCATCGACACCGGACTACTGGGCACGATCGACGCCGAACAGGGCGCGTGGCTGCGGGAGGTGTCCCGGGACCCGCGTCCGAAGATACTCGTCACGGGATCGCCCCTGTACGTGGACGGCGAGCACCACCCGTGTCCCATCGAGGGCGGCGGCACCGTCGACGACATCGTCCGCGACCCCGGTCACCACTACGTGGCCGCCATCGGCGGCGACATCCACAACTACCAGCGCTATCCCGTGCGGCTGGACGACGGCCGCACCCTGCAGTACGTGGTGGCGGGCGGCGGCGGCGCGTTCATGCACGCCACCCACACCATCCCCCGGGTCGATGTCGCCGGTGTCACCGAGCGGGACTTCCGCTGCTATCCGCTGCGCGGCGACTCCCTCGCCTTCTACAGCGGGCTCTACGGGCGCCGGCTGCGGCTGCGCCGCTTCTTCACCCTCACCGACACCGAGGCGATGGCGGTGATCGCCGAGCGTCTCGGCATCGGCCCCACCCGGGTCCCGGGCACCCCGCCCCGGATCACCCGCCGGATGCGGCTGGTCGCCGGGCTGCTCGGCACCGGCCGCCGGCCCGACCGGGCCAGGCGGTTCCGGCTGCCGGTGCGCAAGGTGTACACGTCGGTGTTCTCGCCGGGTTCGGCCACCTACAGCCCGCCGTTCTTCAAGTGCTTCCTGCGGCTGGACGTGAGTCCGGAGGCGATCCGGCTGCGCTGCCACGCGGCCACCGGCCACCGCGCCCAGGAGGTCACCCCGCCGGTCGAGGACGAGGTGACCATCCCGCTGAAGTGAGCGCGGGCCCGCTACCAGCGGCCCGGCGCGGTGCCGGTGAGAGGCTCTGCGGGCCGGCCGTCCACGCCGACGGAAACGTCTCCGGCGAGCATGCGGCGGGGAGGATTCGTGGCAGCGAAACGCGGGCCCGGCGCCAGGGCCGTGCCCGCCGAGGGCTCGTCGTCCGGTTGATCACCTCCCCCGCCGTCCGCGACGCTTGGGGGAGAACACTCCCGACGGAAGGCCACCCCGTGACCAGCATTCCGGCCCGCACCCTCAACGACGGCACCACGACCCCCGCCCTGGGCCTGGGCACCTGGCCGATGGACGACGCCGAGGCGGAGCGGGCGGTCGGCACGGCCCTGGAGATGGGTTATCGCCTTGTCGACACGGCGACCAACTACCGCAACGAGACCGGCGTGGGCCGCGCCGTGGCCGCGTCCGGCGTCCCCCGTGAGGAAATCGTCGTGACGACGAAGCTCCCGGGCCGGCACCACGGCTACGAGGAGACCCTCGCCTCCTTCGAGGAGTCCCGGGCTCGGCTCGGTCTGGAGTACGTCGACCTCTACCTGATCCACTGGCCCCTCCCCCGCGTCGACCGGTACGTCGACTCCTGGAAGGCCATGATCAAACTGCGCGAGGACGGTCTGGTCCGGTCGATCGGGGTCTCCAACTTCGCGCCTGCCCACATCGAGCGGCTGGAGAAGGAGACCGGGGTGCTGCCCTCGGTCAACCAGATCGAGCTGCACCCCTTCTTCCCGCAGGAGGAACTGCGCGCGTACCACGCGGACAAGGGTGTGCTCACCGAGAGCTGGAGCCCGCTCGGGCGGGGTACGACGCTGCTGGACGACCTGGCCGTCGCCGCCGTCGCGGAGGCCCACGGGGTCACCCCGGCGCAGGCCGTGCTGCGCTGGCACGTCCAGCTGGGTGCGCTCCCCGTTCCCAAGTCGTCCGCTCCCAGGCGGCAGCGGGCGAACCTCGACGTGTTCGGCTTCGAGCTGGACGCCGCCCAGATGCGGACCCTCGCGGACCGCGCCCACCGGCGGATCGGCGGTGATCCGGAGGTGCACGAGGAGTTCTGACCGGGTACCCGGGGCCGCGCGCGTCGGCGGTGACGTACCGGAAGGGAGCGGCACGGTGGGTGAGGGCGACCGGCTGCGGGACTACCACGGCAAGCGGGACTTCGGGCGGACCGGTGAGCCCCGGGGAAGCGGGGCGGAGCCGGGCGCCGAGCCCCGCTTCGTGGTGCAGATCCACGACGCGCGCAGGATGCACTTCGACTTCCGGCTCCAGGTGGGCGACGTGCTGAAGTCCTGGTCGGTGCCGAAGGGCCCCTCGGCCGATCCGCGGGACAAGCGCCTCGCCGTGCCCACGGAGGACCATCCACTGGAGTACGAGGAGTTCGAGGGCGTGATCCCGCGCGGTGAGTACGGCGGCGGCACGGTGATCGTCTGGGACCACGGCACGTACGAGCCGCTCAGCCACGACCGCCGGGGGCGGGCCGTCGGCTTCGCGGAGTCGCTGGAGCGCGGGCACGCCACGTTCCGGCTGCACGGGTCGAAGCTGCGCGGTGAGTACGCCCTGACCCGCTTCCGCGGCGGGGACGACGGCGAGGAGGCGTGGCTGCTCGTCCGGGCGGCGAAGGGGGGTGCCAAGGGACGCGGCGCCCCCGATCCGCGGCGGGCCCGGTCGGCGCGCTCCGGCCGCACCCTGGCCCAGGTCGCCGCGGAGGACGGCAGCGGCTGAGCGGCGGGCGGCCGGTCAGTGCTCCGGCAGGTGCTGTTCCGCCCAGATCGTCTTGCCCCGGCCGGTCTGTCTGCTGCCCCAGCGCTGGGTGAGCTGGGCCACCAGGAGCAGCCCGCGGCCGCCCTCGTCGTAGGCGTGGGCGCGGCGCAAATGCGGTGAGGTGGAGCTGGCGTCGGAGACCTCGCAGATGAGGGTGCGGTCCCGGATGAGCCGCAGCCTCACGGGCGGCACTCCGTACCGGATGGCGTTGGTGACCAGTTCACTGACGACGAGTTCGGTCACGAAGGCCAGCTCGTCCAGGCCCCATGCGCTCAGCATGGCGGCGGCCCACTGGCGGGCGGCGGCCACCTCCTCGGGGTCGTGCGCCACGTCCCTCGTGGCGACCCGGTCGGTGCCGAGGGCCCGGGTGCGGGCCAGCAGCAGGACCACGTCGTCGAGGGGCCGCTCGGGCAGTACGTCCTTCAGCACACCGTCGCACAGGGTGTCCAGCGACCCGGCGGGCACCTCCAGGGCGCGGCACAGTTCGCCGGTGACCTGGTCGATGTCGCGGTCGCGGTCCTCGACGAGGCCGTCGGTGTAGAGGGCGACGACACAGCCCTCGGGCAGCTGGAGCTCCGCCGCCTCGAACGGCAGCCCGCCGACACCGAGGGGCGGGCCCGCGCTCATGGGGAGGAGCCGGCAGGTTCCGTCGGGCAGCACGACGGCCGGCGCGGGATGCCCGGCGGCGGCCGCGGTCAGGAGGCGGGAGACGGGGTCGTAGACGGCGTACAGGCAGGTGGCGCCGAGTTCGGCGACGTCGTCACGGTCGTCCGCGGCCAGATGGGTGACCAGGTCGTCGAGGTGGGTGAGGAGTTCGTCGGGCGGGAGGTCCACGTCGGCGAGGGTGCGTACGGCGGTGCACAGCCGGCCCATGGTGGCCGTCGAGGGGATGCCGTGCCCGACGACGTCTCCCACGACCAGGGCGACCCGGCTGCCGGCCAGCGGGATGACGTCGAACCAGTCGCCGCCGATGCCGGCCGCCGACGCCGAGGGCAGATAGCGATGGGCGACCTCGACGGCCGCCTGGCCGGGCAGGCCCCTCGGCAGCAGGCTGTGCTGGAGCGTCAGGGCGGTGGCGCGTTCACGCGCGAAGCGGCGGGCGTTGTCGACGCACACGGCGGCACGGCTGGCGAGTTCCTCGGCGAGTACGGCGTCGTCGGCGGCGAACGCGTCGGGGTGGGCGTTGCGGACGGCGACCGCCACCCCGAGCGTGGTGCCGCGGGCGCGCAGCGGCACGGAGAGCTGGGAGTGCACGCCGGAGAGGCCGTCGGCGGGTGTGCCGCGCCCGCCGATCCACCGGTCGAAGTCCGGTTCGCCGGCGCGGGCGAGCACCGCCCTGGCCTCCCGCAGCGCCCGCGCGGGCGGGGAGGAGGGCGGGTAGACGTCCGTCCCGCCGAGCCGCACGGCCGCCTCCGGGGCGTCCTTTGAGCCGGAGGTGTGCGCCACGCGGCGCAGCACGATCCCGGTGTCCGGCCGGTCCGGTGGCTCGTCGGCGCCGAGGGCCCAGTCGAGCAGGTCGACGGCGGCGAAGTCGGCGAACTCCGGGACCAGGAGTTCCACGAGTTCCTCGGCGGTGCGGACGACGTCCAGGGTGGTGCCGATGGCGGTGGCGGCCGCGTTCAGCAGCGCCAGCCGGTGCCGGGCGCGGTGCTGCTCGGAGCTGTCCAGGTCGGCCATGGCGGTGCCGATCACCGCGCCGGCGCCGTCGCGGACCGGCCACATCTCCACGTTCCAGGCGTGGCGCCGGGAGGCGGAGGGCGCCCGGCCGTAGCTCTCGTGGTGGAAGGGTTCACCGGTTTCGGCGACATGGCGCAGCTGCCGGTCGATGCCGCAGGTGTGGTCCGACCGCCCGGCCGCGTCGAACAGGGTCAGGCCGAGCAGCCCTTCCTCGGGCCCGCCCATCGCCGCGCAGGCGGCGTCGTTGAGCCGGACGAAGCGCTGCTCGGTGTCGAGGACGGATATCGCCAGGGAGGCCTGCTGGAAGGCGCGCCCCGCCCAGGACCGCTCGACCGGTCCGGCGGGCTCGACGGTGATCACGTACCCGCTCGGCGCCTCTCCCGCGCCCGCGACGGGGCAGACCGTCAGCCGGAGCGGCCGGGGGCGGCCGTCGCGGTGCCGCACCTCGACGGTTCCCGAGGGCACGGGCGGGCTGCCGGGCGGCGCGTCCGGGGCGAGCAGCTCCCGCACGGCGCGGCCCACGGCCTCGTCGGCGGGGAACCCGGTCAGCCTCCGGGCGCCCTCGCTCCACCCCGTGACGATGCCGCGGTCATCGACGACCACCGCGGCGGGGGCCTCTTCCATTGGTCCAGCATCGGGCCACAGCCGTCCGCTCTCAACCGCGGCCGGACGCCCCGCCCGCCCCGGGGGGTGTCGTCGGTGTGCCCGTCTGCCGCACGACACCCCCGGGGCCTTCGCCTCTGCCTCGAGAACGCGGGACGTGCCTCACACTCCGCACCGGTCGCCGACCCGGGCGCATCCCGTCCGCGTCCCGGAGCCCCGTACTCCCCCGGGGCGCGCACGTGACGCCGTGCGGCCCGCCGTCGGACCGGGGCGGCAGGCCTCAGGCGCGGCGGTCGCGCAGCGCGGCGAGCGCCCGGTCGGCATGCGTGTTCATCCGCAGTTCGCTGCGGACGACCTCGAGGACGGTCCGGTCCCGCCCGATGACGAAGGTGGCCCGTTTGGTGGGCGCCAGGGCGATGCCCCGCTTCACCCCGAACCGCTCACGGACGGTGCCGTCCGGGTCGGACAGCAGCGGCATGCCGAGGGTGTGCCGTCCGGCGAACTCCGCCTGCCGCTCGACGGGGTCCGCGCTGATGCCCACCGGTCGCGCGCCGACGGCGGCGAACTCGGCGGCCAGGTCGCGGAAGTGGCAGGCCTGGGCGGTGCAGCCGGGGCTCAGGGCGGCCGGGTAGAAGAAGAGCACCACGGGACCTTCGGCGAGCAGCTCCGAGAGCCGCCGTACGGTGCCGGTCTCGTCCTGCAGCGCGAAGTCCTCGACCGTGTCGCCCTTCTCGGGGCGCCCGCTCATGACCGGCCCCGCGCGTTCTCGGCGACGCCACGTGCCCAGAGCACCAGCGGCAGCTGCAAGGGCAGCCGGCCGAAGGCCGCGGCCTTCTGCGGGGCGGGGCGGTGCCGCCAGTCGACGGCCATCTTGACGTTGGCGGGGAACACACCGACGAAGAAGGCCGCGGCGGCCAGCGCCGCGGTCCTGCGGGTGCGGGGCAGCGCCACTCCGGCGGCCAGCGCGAGTTCCACGGCCCCGCTGGCGTAGGTCCAGGTCCGGGGCGAGCCGGGCAGGGAGCGCGGCACAATGTGGTCGAACTGGCGCGGTACGGCGAAGTGTGCGGTGCCGGCGGCGGCCAGGAGGCCGGCGAGCAGCAGGGGCGAGCGTTCGGACCGTGACACGGTTCCTCCTCCGATGACCTGCCGGGCGATATTACCGGACGGTAAGCCGCCGGGGAGGGGCGGGTTCGGGCCGCGCGGGAAGGTCCGGTGGCCTTCCGGGTCAGGCGCCCGGCGCGGGTTGTGCGTCCTCGTCGGCGGCGTGGGCGTGGAAGTCGTCGACCATCCGGTGGAAGAGGGCCGCCAGCAGGCGCAGGTCGTCGGGCGACCAGTGCGCGAGAGCCGCCTGCATGCCCCGGACCCCGGCCTCACGAATCCGGGTGATGGCCTGCCGGCCGGTCCCGGTGAGCTCGATGCGCCGGGCTCGCCGGTCGTCGGGGTCCGGGACCCGGGTGACGTGGCCGGACCTCTGCAGCTGCTGCACCGTGCGGGTGACGTGCGAGGCTTCCACGCCGAGCCGGGCGGCCGGCTCTCCCGGCCGCATGGGCCCGGCGTCGGCCATCTTCGCAGCAGGGCGACCGCCGCCCGGTCCAGCGGCGCGCCCGCCATGGCCGTCAGCCGCTCGTGCCGGCGGGCGCGCGAACTCAGGTAGGTGATGCGGTGGAGCGCGCGCTCGATCTCGGCCACTTCCGGGGAGGCGGGAGCGTCGGGGAGCGGGGGCGTGGACATGCGGGCACTTTACCATCTCATTGCCTTAGGCAACCAATCGCGTCCCGTGCACCCACTCCCCGCCGCACCCTCTCCCGCGGCCGGCCGGCCCGTCAGCCCGCGGCCGTTCGGGCGAAACCCCGGCGGCGGTGGCGTGGCGGCCGACGGGCGCGTTCACACCTCACCCGTGACCCTGCCGCTGATCCCGCCCATGCTCGCCACGCCCGGCTCCTTGCCGCCCCCGGCGGCGGACGCCCGCTGGGCCTACGAGACCAAGCAGGACGGCCAGCGGGCGGTGGTCTACCTCCCCGGGGACGGCACGCTCGTGCTGCGCGCCCGGTCCGGTCAGGACATCACGGCCGCGTACCCGGAGCTCCGGCCGCTGGCCACCGCCCTGGGCACCAGGCCCGCGGTCCTGGACGGCGAGGTGCTCGCCCTCGACGAGCACGGCCGTGCGAGCTTCCAGCTGCTGCAGTCCCGCATGGGGCTGGCCCACGCCCCCGGCCGGGCGGCCCGGCGGGCGGCGGCGGTCCCGGTCCACCTGGTGCTGTTCGACGTGATGCATCTGGACGGGCGGTCGCTGATCCGGCTGCCCTACACCGCGCGTCGCGAGGCGCTGCTGAACCTCGGCCTCGACGGGCCGGCGTGGTCCACTCCGACGGCCATCGTCGGCCACGGGGCACAGGCGCTGCGGGCCACCGCCGAGCACGGACTCGAGGGCCTGGTCTGCAAGCGGCTCGACTCGGTGTACGAACCGGGAGTGCGCTCCCGCGCCTGGATCAAGATCCGCAACATGCGCAGCGAGGACGTGCTGATCGGGGGCTGGCTGCCCGGCAAGGGCCGGCTGACCGGGCTGCCGGGCGCCGTCCTCGTCGGACAGCGGGCGGCGGGGCGGCTGCGGTACGTCGGCGGCGTGGGCACCGGCTGGAGCGAGGCGGAACGGACGGAGCTCGCCGGGCTGCTGCGGGAGACGGCGACCGGCGTGTGCCCCTTCGACCCCGTACCGGCCGCCCCGGGCGCGCACTGGGTGGTGCCCCGGCTGGTCGGCGAGGTCCGCTACAGCACCCGCACCCGGAACGGAATGCTGCGCCAGCCGTCCTGGCTGCGGCTCCGCCCGGACCTGGCGCCCGAGGACGCGGCGGCGGACATTCCGGACGACATGGTGTGATCCGGAGCCCGGCGCGGTGAGTGTTGCGCCGCGCTTCACCGACGGTACGCCTCACCCCTCTTGGCATGTCTACGTCCAGCCGGGATGCTGAACTCCCCCGCCCCCCACAGCCGTTGGGCTGCGCTCCAAGAGGAGGACGCAGTGTCGTCGAGCACGTCCCGAATTCACCGCAGGAGATGGCCGACCGTCCTGGCCGGCGCGGCCGCCCTCGTCATCGCCTTCCCCGCCACCGCCTTCGCCGCTCCCCCTCCCGCCCTGCCCGCCGACGCCGACGGACTGGAGCGGACCTTCCAGCCCGCCTACGACTACGACACCGACGGCTGCTACCCCACACCGGCGATCGGCCCCGACGGCGCGGTCAACACCGGCCTCAAGCCGACCGGCGCCCTCAACGGCAACTGCCGCGACGCCTCGGACCTGGACAGCACCAACGGCTACGCCCGCTCCACGTGCAACAACGGCTGGTGCGCCATCGTCTACGCCCTGTACTTCGAGAAGGACCAGGCGCTGCCGGGCATCGGCCTCGGAGGTCACCGCCACGACTGGGAGCACGTCGTGGTGTGGGTGCAGAACGACACGGTGCAGTACGTCGCGACGTCCAACCACGGCTCGTTCTCGGTCCACGCACGGTCCGCGGTCCGCTTCGACGGGACACACCCGAAGATCGTCTACCACAAGGACGGCATCGGCACCCACTGCTTCCGTCTCGCGGGCGCGGGCGACGAGCCGCCGGAGAACCACGAGGGCAGCTGGCAGTACCCGGCCCTGATCGGCTGGAACGGATATCCGGCGGGTCTGCGCGACCGGCTCGTCTCGTACGACTTCGGCAGCGCCCACTTCGGCCTGAAGGACGGCAGCTTCGCCTCCCACCTCGCGGCGGCCAAACCGCCGGGCATCCCCTTCGATCCGAACACCTGACCGTCACGGCGGAGTTGACGCCGGGAGCGCCGTACGGCGTTCCCGGCACGGGAGGGGCGCCGCGAGGTCTATCGTGTCGGCATGTCCGTCCCGGAACTGATCCGCATCGTCTCCCGCGACTCACCCATGGCCCTCGCCCAGGTGGACCGTGTCCGGTCGGAGCTGGCCGCCGCCCGGCCCGGTGTGCGCACCGAGGTCGTGCCCGTCAGAACGACCGGGGACAAGTGGCTGGGCGATCTGTCGGAGGTGGAGGGCAAGGGCGCGTTCACCAAGGAGGTGGACGCCGCACTGCTCTCCGGTGAGGCGGATCTCGCCGTGCACTGCCTCAAGGACGTGCCCGCCGACCGGCCGCTCCCGGCGGGCACGGTGTTCGCCGCGTTCCTCGAGCGGGACGACGTCCGCGACGCCCTCGTGCACCCGGGCGGACTCGGTCTGGACGACCTCGCGCCCGGCACCCGGGTGGGCACCTCCTCGGTGCGCCGCATCGCCCAGCTGACCGCCACCCACCCGCACCTGCGCTGTGTGCCGTTCCGCGGCAACGCCAACCGACGGCTCGAGAAACTCGCGGCCGGCGAGGCCGACGCCCTGCTGCTGGCGGTCTCCGGCCTGGAACGCATCGGCCGCACCGACGTGATCAGCGAGGTGCTCCCGCCCGAGACCATGATGCCGCCCATCGGCGCGGGCATCCTCGCACTGCAGTGCCGGGAGGGCGACACCGGCCTGATCGACGCGGTCAGCCCCCTCGGTGACCCGGACACCCATCGCGAGGCCACCGCCGAACGCATGCTGCTGCATGTGCTGCAAGGCCACTGCAACAGCCCGATCGCCGGTTGCGCACGGGTCGACCGCAGCGGCGAACTGTCGTTGCGGGCCTGTGTCTTCACGCCGGACGGCAAGACCAGGCTGAACGCGCACGAATGGGCGGGACGGCTCGACCCCGCCACGCTCGGCACGTCCGTCGCCGTGGCCCTGCTGCGTCAGGGCGCCAGGGAGATCATCGACGGCATCCCGCACTGAGCCCGGCTCAGGAGGTGCCTTCCTCCGCCTGCTCCTGCAGGAAGACGCTCACCTGCTGCGCCAGGGAGTCCCGGCACGCGCCGACGGGCGCACCCGTGGCCCCCTCGAGCACACCGACGCCGCCCGTCCACAGCCGTCGGCCGGCCCACTCCTCGTCGGCGCGCAACTGCACCTGGACGTCGATGTGGCTCAGGGACGCTTCGGGGCCCGCCGCGTAGAGCACCGCGGTGACCCGGCGCAGCGGGTACACGTCGAATCCCTCGATGAACTGCGAGTTGCGCCAGTCGATGAATGCGCTCTCGCCGTCCGGGCCGGTCCGTACGTCGATCTGACCGTCCTCGAGATGAATACAGAAAGGCCGGCCGCCGCGATTCTCGACGGTCACGCGGACACGGAAGTACGTCAGCCCCTCGGCGGCGTCGTCCCGTCCGCGCGGCGGCTCACCCGGTTCCAGACGGTGGACGCGGACCCGCAGACCGGCATGCTCGTCGTACTCCTGCCAGTCCCCGACCACGTTCGGCTCGTACACAGTGCACCTCTCGACTTCTGTCCGCTGCTTCCTATCTGTGGGCTCAGCGCACTGTCAAACGAGCGGAATGCGCTGTGGTCAGGTAGTTCGCCCGATCTGATCGGTGATCAAGCGCTGCGCTGGAGGAATCCCCCGACCGGCGGACCGGGGCCGGGCCGCGGCGTGCCGCACATCACGTCCGCCGCGCCGGTCCCCAGGGGACAGCAGGGGCGGTGCGCGCCCCCGGGCGGGATGCCCGGTGCCGTCCGCGCCCGCCCGCCGATTTCACCGCACGAATTCCCTCGCTTCCGGACCGTGCGCATTTCCGGAATGCGAGGTGCGTGGATTCCGGCAGCCGTTTTGAAATGCGGGCGGACGGGGAATGGAATTCTCAGTGCTTCGGACAGGAGGCACGTCCGTGGGAACCGGCTCGCCGGCCCCGGGCCCGTCCCGGTCCGAGTCGCCGCTTCCCACGAGGTCTGTCCATCCGGCACCCCGCTCAGGGAGGTGCGCGTGATGCGTACCGTCAGTCCCAGGAAGCCGCACTCCCACGACGACGCCCCCGACACGGCTGGGGCCTTCGCCCGTCTGGCCGGGCTGCCCGAAGGGCCGGAGCGCAGGGCGCTGCGCGACGAGCTGGTCACGGCGTGGCTGCCCATGGCCGAGCGGATCGCCGTCCGGTTCCGGGGCCGCGGCGAGGCCCTGGAGGACCTCTACCAGGTGGCGGCCCTCGGTCTGGTGAAGGCCGTCGACCATTACGATCCGGCGCGCCGCAACGCCTTCGAGGCCTACGCGGTGCCCACCATCACCGGTGAGATCAAGCGCCACTTCCGCGACCACATGTGGACCCTGCACGTACCGCGCCGGGTCCAGGACCTGCGCAACCGCGTGCGGCACGCGGCGAAGGAACTGTCGCAGACGACCCCGGGCCGGTCGCCCACCGTCGCCGAGATCGCCGCGTACGCCCAGCTCACCGAGGACGAGGTGCGCACCGGGACGGAGGCGCTGGAGTGCTTCTCCGCGCTGTCGCTGGAGGCGGAGATGCCGGGCACCGACGGGTACGCCCTCCAGGACGCGATCGGCGGTCCGGACCCGGGCTACGACACCGTCGTCGACCGGGTGGCGGTGCGGCCCTGTCTTCAGGCCCTGCCGGAGCGCGAGCGGCTCATCCTGTACCTGCGCTTCTTCAAGGGCATGACGCAGAGCGGGATCGCGGCGCAGCTCGGCATCTCGCAGATGCATGTGTCCCGGCTGCTCAGCAGTTGCTTCGCGCAGCTGCGCGAGGAACTGCGGACCGAGGCCGGCTGAACGGCCCCGGCGCCGGGCGTGGCGTCAGCGCTCGGGCCGCACGCCCGGGAGCCGGGTGGGGCCGAGCCGGTCCAGGACCTCCTCGAGCACCGTACGCACCTCCGTGGGCAGCAGTCCGGTGCGCCCCCAGACGAGGATCATGTCGGCGACGTTGCGCAGCTTGATGTTGGTGCGCTGGGAGACCTCCTTGAGCACCGCCCAGCCCTGGTCGGGCGAGACCCGTCCGAGTGCGACGATCATGCCGATCGCCTGGTCCACCACCGCGTGCGAGACGACCGCGTCCTTCAGCTGCTGTACCTCTTCCTCCAGCTGGAGAATCCGGTCCGCGCCCCCGTCCGTGGGCATGGTCACCTCCGGGTCCGGTGTGCCGCTCTCGTGGTGCCTTCGCATAGTGCTTGAGTGCCTTCACCCAGTGTCCGATCCATCCATGGTCTCCACTCGGGCCGCCCTGTGCCACCGGGGTGACCCGGAGGCGGCCGGAGGCACCGTTTCGGGGGCACCGCCGGGGTACTCGGCAGGCGCCCGGGCCGGTAGACGGCGGACACTGGTGCCATCCGGGTGGCTGCCAGGCCGACGAGATCAGGACGCGACTTCCATGAACCACGACATGCCCTCCCCCGCCGGCGCGACAGACGTCGTCTCGACGCACTCCGTGTTCGGTGCGCCCTGCTGGGTGAGTCTGACCAGCCGTGACGTGAAGACGACCGAGGAGTTCTACACGGCCGTGCTGGGCTGGGAGTGGCGTCCGGTGCGCCTGGGCGACCGGTTCCGGATCGCCCTGGCCGACGGTCAGCCGGTGGCCGGGATCGCCGCGGTGGCGGGCATGTGGCAGATGGCGGTGGCATGGACGCCGTACTTCGCGGTGCGCAGCGCGGACGACGCGGCGGCCCGGGTGCAGGAGCGCGGCGGCACCACGGCGGTCGGCCCGATCTCCCTGCCGCCCGGTCGCGCGGCACTGCTGGCCGACCGGGACGGCGCGACGTTCGGGATCTGGGAGGGCGAGCTGTTCACCGACTGGCCCACCTGGCGCCGCGCACAGCTCGCCTTCATCCGGCTGCACACCCGGGACGCCTTCGACGCGGCGATCTTCTACGGGGGGGTCTTCGACTGGGCGTCCGACGAACCCGGCTGCTGCGAGGTGCACTACGAGGGCGAGGAGGTGGTGCTGCGCAGCCAGGGGGACGTGGTGGCACGCATCGAGTCGGGGGCGGTGGGCTCGGCGCCCGATCCGGCGATCCGCCCGCACTGGCAGGTGCACTTCGCCGTGAAGGACGTGGCGGCGTGTGCCCGCGCCGCCGAGCGGCACGGCGGCAGTGTGCTGTCCGAGGGGCCCGAGGAGGCCGTGCTCCGCGACAACGAGGGGGCCCAGTTCACGGTGACCTCGCGCCGCGAGCGCTGACCTCCCCGGGACCGCCCGTCACTCCGGGTTGCGGGACGGGCGGGACAGCAGGACCAGGCTGCGGGCGTCGACGGTGAGGGTGGTGCCGGCCTTGCGTTCCGACTCGTCAGGGGCGCCCTCCGGGTCGGCGGTGTCGATCAGGGCCGTCCAGCGCTCGCCGTAGGAGGCGTCCGGCAGCCGGAAGTCGACCGGTTCCCAGTGGCTGTTGAGCAGCAGCAGGAACGAGTCGTCGACCAGCCGCCCGCCGCGCGGGCCGGGTTCGGCGATGGCGTCGCCGTTGAGGAACACCCCGACCGAGTGGGCGTCGGAGCGCTGCCAGTCGTCGTCGGTCATCTCCTGGGCATCGGGCAGCAGCCACACCAGGTCGGGCAGCGGCTGGCCGGCGTGGCGCACGGTCTCGCCACGGAAGAAGTGGCGGCGGCGCAGCACGGGATGGGTCACGCGCAGGGAGATGAGCCGGCGCGTGAAGTCGAGCAGGCCGCGCTGCTCGCCGGTGAGCCGCCAGTCGATCCAGCTGATCTCGTTGTCCTGGCAGTAGGCATTGTTGTTGCCGCGCTGGGTGCGGCCGAGTTCGTCGCCGTGGGAGAGCATCGGGATGCCCTGCGACAGCAGCAGCGTGGCGAGGAAGTTGCGCTGCTGACGGGCACGGAGTTCGCGCACGCCCGGGTCGCGGGTGGGGCCCTCGGCGCCGCAGTTCCACGACCGGTTGCTGCTCTCGCCGTCCCGGTTGCCCTCGCCGTTGGCCTCGTTGTGCTTGTCGTGGTATGAGACGAGGTCGCGCAGGGTGAAACCGTCGTGCGCGGTGACGAAGTTGACGCTGGCGCGGGGCCGGCGCCTGCTGTGGGCGTAGAGGTCGGAGGAACCGGTCAGCCGGGAGGCGAACTCGCCGAGCGTGTGCTCCTCCCCGCGCCAGAAGTCCCTCACGGCGTCACGGTACTTGCCGTTCCACTCGGACCACAGCGGCGGAAAGTTGCCCACCTGGTAGCCGCCCTCGCCCACGTCCCAGGGTTCCGCGATCAGCTTGACGCGGCTGATCACCGGGTCCTGCTGGATGAGGTCGAAGAACGCCGACAGCCGGTCCACCTCGTGGAACTGCCGGGCCAGGGTGGCCGCGAGGTCGAACCGGAAGCCGTCGACATGCATCTCGGTGACCCAGTATCTGAGCGAGTCCATGATCAGCTGGAGCACGTACGGGTGGCGCATCAGCAGGCTGTTGCCGGTGCCGGTGGTGTCGTAGTAGTGGCGCCAGTCGCCGTCCACCAGGCGGTAGTACGAGGAGTTGTCGATGCCCCGGAAGGAGAGCGTGGGGCCCTTCTCGTTGCCCTCGGCGGTGTGGTTGTAGACGACGTCCAGGATCACCTCGAGCCCGGCCGCGTGCAGGGTCTTCACCATGCTCTTGAACTCGGTGACCTGCTGACCGCGGGTGCCGTGGGCGGCGTAGGCGTTGTGCGGGGCGAAGAAGCCGATGGTGTTGTAGCCCCAGTAGTTGGCCAGGCCGCGGCTCTGCAGCACACCGTCCTGGACGAACTGGTGCACCGGCATCAGCTCCACGGCGGTGACGCCCAGCGAGGTGAGGTGCTCGACCACGGAGGGGTGCGCCAACCCCGCGTAGGTGCCCCGGAGTTCCTCGGGGACGTCGGGGTGGGTGCGGGTCATGCCCTTGACGTGGGCCTCGTAGATCACCGTGTCGGAGTAGGGGCGGCAGGGCCGGATGTCGTCGCCCCAGTCGAAGGCCGGGTCGGTCACCACGCCGAGCATGGTGTGGCCGGCGCTGTCGGCCGGGTCGGGGCCGTGCGGGTCGCGCTCGTACAGCGAGGGGTGGTTGTCGATCTGTCCGTCCACGGCGGTGGCGTAGGGGTCGAGGAGGAGTTTCGCCGCGTTGCAGCGGTGGCCGGCCGCCGGCGCCCAGGGGCCGTGCACCCGGTAGCCGTAGCGCTGTCCGGGGCCGACGCCCGGGAGGTAGCCGTGCCACACGAAGCCGTCGACCTCGGTGAGCCGTACCGTGCGGTGCCGGCCGTCGTCGTCCACCAGGACCAGGTCCACGCGTTCGGCGACCTCGCTGAAGAGCGCGAAGTTGGTGCCCTCCCCGTCGTAGGCCGCACCCAGCGGGTAGGGGCGCCCGCTCCACGCGGGCGCCCCTTTCCGGGTGTGTCGCCGGGTCACCGGACCTCCTCCAGCAGGCCGCCCGGCGTTCGTACGCGGCCGGTGAGCGTCGCCACGCTCACCTCGCGGGGCAGGTCCAGGCCCTCGCTCTCGCGCGGGTCCGGCGCCGTGGGCACCAGAGGGACGCGTTCGCCGGCGCGGGCGCGCTGCGAGAACCAGATGACCTTGCTGCCGGTCTCGGTGGCGCAGCAGCCCCAGCCGTCGCTGCTCGCGGCGATGTGCTGCAGGCAGCCGCGCAGCTCCTGGTCCGGGCGCAGGGCGCGGTCGTGGTCCCCGATGGCCGTGATGAGGTGCTGGCCGTTCCACCACATCTCGATCGACGTGTTCTTGTCGGTGGCGTGTTCGTCGATGGCGCGCAGCAGCATCTCGGCGCCGCCGCAGACCGGTTCCATCAGGTTCTCCAGGTCCCAGAACCGGAGGTGAGCGGCCAGTATGCGGCTGACCTGTCCGACTTTCTCCGGGCTGACTTCCACGTCGAGGTGGTAGTAGCAGGGCACTGCGGTCTTCATGGTCGTTGGCTCCTCACCGCGAATGCTCGCGCTCCTTCTCGCCCCTTCGGGACGAGTCCCCGAACACGGAACGTGAGCGGGTATCGCTTCTGAGTCACCTTCAGAGTGCGGGGGTTGGTCCATTCGTGCAACACGAGCGCACGGCTGAGGCGTAGGGGGTGACAACTGAGCACACCACGGGCCGTGACCGGCCGGAGACCCCCACCGAGCCTGGTTGAAAATCCAACAAGACGTTGCGTCATCACCCGTGCACCATGTGTGAAGACCTCGATCGCCGTTACGGGTCCGTGCATCTGTGCGCACGCTCCCGCCCGACCGTCGGGACAACGCGCCTCCGTCGAGCCCCGGAAAGGTGAACGGCGCATGCTGCTACCCGCCAAAGCCGAAGTTGCCCGGCAGTTGCGTCGCTACCGGGCCTGGGAACGCGTGATGCTGGCGGCCCCCACCGACCACACGGTGCGGGCCACCTTCGAGGACTCCGGCTACACCCTCTGCGTGCTGATGGGAAAGCGCTGCGCGCGGGAGGCGGCGGACGCCGCCGAACGGTACCTGCGCACCACCGCCGTCACCTATCTGCAGGAGCAGAACGACAGGCCCCGTCCGGCCGCCACGGTCAGGCGGGGCCCGCCGGCCTTCGAGCGGCGCTCCCCGGCGGGAAGGCCCTGACCTTCCCGCCGCTGTTTCGTCCCACGCCCGGGCGTCCGCCCGGGCGCCGAGCACGGCGGAGGTGCGAAGACCCATGAAGACGACCCGGACCATCGGTCGTGTCCCGGTACGGGACGTCCGGCCGTCCGTCGACTGCGGCCGGCGGCCGGCGAAGGCCGTCGTGGGTGAGACGTTCGAGATCTCGGCCACCGTGTTCCGTGAGGGGCACGACGCGGTGGCCGCCAATGTGGTGCTGAAGGACCCGGAGGGCCGTCCGGGTCCGTTCACGCCGATGCGGGAGCTGGCGCCCGGAACGGACAGGTGGGGCGCGGAGGTCGTCGCGGACGGCACGGGCCTGTGGACCTACCGCGTCGAGGCATGGGGAGACCCCGTGGCCACCTGGCGCAGGACCGCCGGCATCAAGGTCCCGGCGGGCATCGACGCCGGACTGGTGCTGGAGGAGGGCGCCGACCTCCACGAGCGCGCGGCGGCCGGAGTGCCGCGGGACGAGGGACAGGACGTGGTGCTGGCGGCGGTCCGGACCCTGCGCGACGACTCCCTGCCCTGCGCCACCCGGCTGGCGGCGGCGTTGACGCCGGAGGTGGACGCGGTGCTGGCCCGGCATCCGCTGCGGGAGCTGGTCACCAGCAGTGAACCGCTGCCGCTGCTGGTGGAACGCGAACGGGCCCTGTACGGCTCCTGGTACGAGTTCTTCCCCCGCTCCGAGGGCACACCCGAGCAGCCTCACGGCACCTTCGACACCGCCGCCCGCCGCCTGCCCGCGATCGCCGCGATGGGCTTCGACGTCGTCTACCTCCCGCCCATCCACCCCATCGGCAC